>CALUYV010000014.1 GCA_944325095.1 Candidatus Gastranaerophilales bacterium
GTCGGTCTTATTACCGGCTGCGGTCTGCCTATGTTTGCATCGAAACTCATTGTTCCAATTCCTTATATTTTCCCTTACTTATATAAACGTATTTTTTATTAAAATTTTGTTACAAAACCGCAAAATTGTTACAAAAATTTACCGGAAGAGATTATATTAACAACCTTGAATTTTAAAAAATAAAATTTGTATATTTGTGATAGAATAAAGACAAATAAGGAGATGTAACAGATATGGATAAAGAATTAAGAGATAAATATGAAGTAGTGATAGGGCTTGAGGTTCACGCACAATTAAAAACAAAATCAAAAATATTTGCACCTGACAAAAACGAATTCGGGCAGGAGCCGAACAGTTTAACCAGCGAAATCACACTCGGAATGCCGGGAGTTCTTCCTGTTTTAAATAAGGAAGTTGTAAATATGGGAATATTAACAGGTCTGGCACTTAACTGCGAAATTCCGGCAAGATGTAAGTTTGACAGAAAACAGTATTTTTATCCGGATCTGCCTAAAGGATATCAAATTTCCCAGTATGACGAACCGATTTGTGTAAACGGATACCTTGATATAAAAGGAAAACGCATTGGTATAACAAGAGCACACCTTGAAGAAGATGCAGGTAAACTCGTTCATGCCGGAGCAGACGGACTTGCCGGTTCAAGTTATTCTCTGGTTGACCTGAACAGAGCAGGAACACCGCTTCTTGAAATCGTATCAGAACCTGATATGAGAAGTTCAGAAGAAGCAAGAAACTATATGGAAGAATTGAGAAACATTGTAAGATATATAGGCGTTTGCGACGGGAACCTTGAAGAAGGCTCAATGAGATGTGATGCAAATATTTCTATTATGCCAAAAGGTTCAAAAGAATTCGGAACAAGAGCCGAAATTAAAAACGTAAACTCATTTTCAGCGCTTCAAAGAGCTATTGAATACGAAATAGACAGACAAATTGAAATTGTCGAAGAAGGCGGAGAAGTTGTACAGGAAACAAGATTATGGGATGACAATTCAAGAGAAACCAGATCTATGAGAGGAAAAGAAGATGCTCATGATTACAGATATTTCCCTGAGCCTGACTTGATGCCGCTTGAAATTTCAAGAGAATGGGTGCAATCCGTAAGGGATAAAATGCCTGAACTGCCTTCTCAAAAAAGAGAACGTTATAAAGGTCTGGGATTAAGCGAATATGACGCAAATGTAATTGTTGAACAAATGGGTCTTGCACTGTTCTTTGATAAAGTTCTGGAACTCGGAGCAACTCCTAAAATTGCGGTTAACTTTATAATGGGTGAAATTGCAGCATACTTAAAAGAAAACCATATTGAAATAACAGAAACCAAATTAACTCCGGAAAATCTTGCAGAGTTAATATCACTCATTGAAAAAGGCACAATTTCAAACAATATCGGAAAACAAATCCTCATTGATATGATGAAAGACGGAACAAAAGCCGCAGAAATCGTTGAAAAAAGAGGATTAAGCCAGATATCTGATGAAGGAGCAATCAAAGCAATTGTCCAAAAAATTGTTGACGCTAACCCTGCTCAGGTGGAAGCCTACAAAAACGGGAAAACAAATCTGTTAGGTTTCTTTGTCGGACAGGTAATGAAAGAAACAAAAGGAAGAGCAAATCCTAAAACTGTCAACGATTTAATTAAAGAAATTATCGGTTAGACTCAAAAGAGGTCATAACAAATTATGACCTCTTTTATTTAATAAGGGAAAAAGATGTTTGAAATTTTTGCAAAAAGAAAAATAAGTTTCATGGAGTCTGAAATCTTTGAACAGACTAAAATTCTGCAGGGAATTCTTGACGCTTATATAACAAAAGATTATAAAATCAATATGGAAACCCCTGAAGGAATTAACAGGATAATTATTGTTGCCAGCGGTTCTTCATACAATTGTGCAAGATACGCAGCAGAATTATTTGCTTCAATTGCAAAGATAGAAGCATCTACAATTTACTCAAGCGAGTTTTTGCTAAAAGAAACCATAGGACATGAAGAAGGCATTTTATACATTTTTATAACCCAATCGGGCGAAACAACAGATACAAACAGCGCATTAGAAAAAGCAAAAGAGTTTGGAGTAAATACACTTTGTATTACCAATAAAGAAAATTCAACAATCTGGAATTCCTCGGATTATCAGATTGCATGTCATGCCGGAGAAGAAAAAAGTATTGCGGCAACAAAATCTTTTACTTCACAATTGTTATGTTCGACTCTTCTTGCCCTAAAATTTGCACAGGACAAAGGTTTTGATACTTATAACTACATAGTTGATATAAAAACAATCCCTAACTGTATCGAACTTGCCTATAAAAAACAACCGCAGATAAAACAACTGGCAAGATTTATTTCAAAGATTAAAAATCTCATTATTACTGCTGACGGCCCTTCTTATGCATTAGCAAAAGAAGCCTCGTTAAAAATCAAAGAAACATCTTATGTAAACGCAGCCTCTGCAATTTTGGGCGAGTATATGCACGGGCACCTTGCTGTTTTAAACAACAGAAAAACTATGCTTGTTTACATATTAAATGATAACATAAGTTATACGGCAATAAAAAATCTTGAAAACATAAAAGAAAATTACAATCCGCCTATCTGTGTTATTGGAAACAGAACAAATCAGGTCAAATCAACATTTAATATAAATATTGAATGCGACAAACCGCTAGTAAAAACATTCGGAATTGCGGTAATAATACAACTTCTCGCTTTAGAAACAGCACTAAGACTTCACCGTAATGTCGATAAACCGCACGGGCTGCACAAAGTCGTCAAATAAAAGCACTATACGGATTTTATTATGAGTAAAATAATTGCAATTTCAGATATACACGGAGAATATGACAAACTATGCGCCGTATTAAACAAACTATCTCCCGAAAAAAATGATACCATTGTTTTTTGCGGGGATTACATTGACAGGGGCAAAAAATCGAAAGAAGTTGTTGATAAAATTATTGATATGCAGAATTATTGTAATTGTGTTTATCTGAAGGGTTCGCATGAATACGCAATGATGCACGCCAATTCTGACAGTTACTATCATTATTTATTTTGGAATTATGGCGGAGATAGCACAGCAGAAAGTTACGGCTCGTTTGAAAATATAATGAAAATCCACGGAGATTTCTTTAACAGCCTGAAATATTACCATATAATAGGCAACTATTTATTTATCCATGCCGGAATAAAAATAGGAGTACCGCTTGAAGAGCAGGATGAAGTTGATATGGTCTATATTCGCCAGGCTTTCTATAATCATAAACACAATATGAAATACAAAATAATATTCGGCCATACAGAATTTGATACCCCGCAGATATGGGATGATAAAATCTGCATTGATACAGGCTGCGGCAAATATAAAAATGCCCCATTAACAGCTCTTGTTATAGAAAATGGTGAAGAATATTTTGTTAATTCTCTTTAATATATTAAAATATGTAAAATATTTTTTACCTAAATAGCAACAATCTCATTTTATTGTTTTTACATACAAATGTAGTAATACTAAAGATAGGTAGATTATATGAAATTAGTACAATCCCCTTTTATAAAGGCTTTTTTGGACTCAGCAAACAAAAAATTTTTATTAGAAGTTCCTCATTCTCGTGTTCCCTTGGCAAAAGATAGTAAATTAGAACCCCTTAGAGATTTGGATGATAGAATAATCTCTTTTTCCCCATTTAATAAAAATGTGAAATATACCCAACCATCAGAATATGAGGATTGTTTTGAAAGAATGTCTTTTGAAAGACCGGCTGATGAGGTTGATATTTGGCGAGATAATGAATTATATAGAGTAGGTCATGAATCAAGGGCATATATAAATGAGCCATATAGTTCAGATGACGTTGAATTAGCTGAAAATATTTCTAATAAAATATATTCTCACCATAATTGCCGTGTTCCAAGTAGTTATTATCCTGATACCGATATGAGTTATGATTGCAAGGTTGGTCTAAAACTTATAGATTTTACGGAAGATATAGTTCCATCGTCATTCCCAAGACAAATGGATGTGAATTTTGATACAATTCGATCTTACGCAAAAACGGCTGTTAATGCTTGGGAAATGGGTGTTCCAACTAATGAAATTCCAAAATTGATAACCAAGTCCATTTTAAAAGGTGCTGAAGGAAAAGCAGATTCTCCGGATGTGGATTTGTTTAATTTCTTGACAAAGCATCCGAATGAAAGACCTGTTGCTGTGATAAAATCTGTAAACGGTAGAGAATTTTTTGATAAATCAGCAGCTTTATATTATGACATTTTTGTAAAAAAATATTTTGCAGACTCTGAACTTGCTCGTAATATCTTAAATGAATGTAAAACAAGTGAATCAGGCTTGCCGACTGTAAATAAAAATATGTGCGAAATAGTAACCTTATTAAGACGTAAAAGCGCACTTGGTATTCCTGAAAGGAAAACAAGTACATATTCTTATATGCCTCAAAAACCATCAGGAATTTGTCCTATTGAAACCCCTTGGGGAAAACTCGAAGCTGAAATATTGAATAAAATGAAACATAATAGTCAACTTGATGAAGATTATTTTGAAGCTGCGAGAGCAATGTTAAAAGATGATAGAAAAACTGCAAAGTATGTGTATTTAAATATAGATGATGTAGTAAAAAGAAGTAAAGAAATTTCACAAATTGAAAGTAATTATGAAAAGCAATATCCAACAACTCGTAATACTCAAAAAACTACAATTTCTAAACTTTTACGTGCAGAACTTGCTAAAAACAGACAAGATTCTGATGATTTATTAAATAATTGCGTAATGCTTGATACAGCAAAGAAACTTCAAGATCGAAATGTTACAATAGAAACTTCTTTTTATGCCTTAGATGTTATGGATTCAATATTAAAATCTACTAATAGAAAATTGGATTTCTTCAATCCAATCATAGATAAATGTACCGATACAAAAGTATTGGGTAAAGAAAATGTAGAATCTTTAGTTAAATTGTGCAAACGATTATATGGTGAAACTGGTTCCTTTGGAGAAAAAGAAGCAGCATTAATTGATAAGGTTTGTCAGCATGCTCAACAAGGAGATTCTAGTTATATTTCAGCACTGGAAAAAATGATCAGGTATAGTAATTTCTCTAAAAAATCAATTTTCAAAGCTGCAGATAGAAATTTGGATGAATTTGCAAAATTTATTAAAAGATATGAAACTGCAACAAAAGATAATAATGCTTATATGGAGCATCAATCTTTTATAGATAGTGCTATATTTAGAGAAATCATAAAGTTTGCGACTTCTGAAACTCCTATAAAATCTGATGATTGTGTATTCTTAAATGAATTAGAAAATTTATGCGCAAATAAGATTTCATATCCTGAATTTCTTGAAAACTTAGCAAAATTAGGAGTGCAAGTTAAGTAAAATTTATTACAAATAAGTCAAAATTATGTATTAATATACATAGTTTTGACTTAAATTTATATTTCCGTTATTATTCTAACAAGAGAAGGAGTATTGATGTGGATGGAAATAATAAACCTGTTGTGAATTTGATATCCAAGCCTGAAAATATGTTAAAAACAATATATACGGCTTGCAGAACTTGTTATAGTGCGGATTATCCGATAAACATTTATGAAAATGCCGTTGATGAAGAGAAAATGCTCAAACTTATAAAAAGAGTTATAGGTTCAGGTCATTATTCAACAATAGAGCATATTCAAGTGAGTTTTGCAATATCAAATGTTTCAAGAGCTTGTACTCATCAATTAGTAAGACATCGCCATATGTCATTTTCTCAAAAATCACAGCGATATGTAAAGGAAAAAGGTCAATTTGATTATATAATTCCGCCGACGATTGAAAAAAATCCGGAACTCAAAGAAAAATTTATAAACTTTATGGGACAAATTTCTGACCAGTACCAAGAATTTGTAGAAGCAGGCATACCTGCCGAAGATGCTCGTTTTGTAATGCCAAATGCAGCAGCAAGTTCACTTGTTGCCAGTTTGAACCTGAGAGAAATGATTCACCTTGCAAATTTAAGACTCTGCACAAGAGCACAGTACGAAATAAGAATGCTTGTAAAAGGTATGTGCGATGCTTTAACCGCAGAAGAACCATGGCTAAAAGAATATCTTGTTCCTAAATGCGAGCGGTTAGGTTTTTGCGATGAAGATAAATCTTGCGGACGAAAAATTACAAAAGATGAATTGTTTGCACAAACTCAGGAAGTATAAATGAAAGCACTTATTCAAAGAGTAAAAAGAGCATCAGTTACAATTGACGGGAAATTGTATTCAAGCATAAACCACGGTATGCTGATTCTGCTTGGAGTTGCCAAAGGCGATGAAAAACACAATGCAGAACTTCTTGCGGAAAAACTGCTAAAACTTCGCATATTTGAAGATGAAAACGGCAAGATGAATAAATCATTGATTGATGTAAACGGAGAAATGCTTGTAGTATCGCAATTCACACTCTGCGGAGATTGTAAAAAAGGCACCCGCCCAGGGTTTGACAATGCCGCACCGCCTGATATTGCCAATGAACTTTATGAATACTTCGTAATGCAAATAAAAGAAGCCGGTATTCGTTGCCAAACAGGCAAATTTGCCGCTATGATGGATGTTGAATTAGTTAACGACGGCCCCGTTACTTTTATGGTTGAAAAATAATTTTCCTCAGGACTTGCAAAGTTTTATATTATGTGTTAAAATGATAACATAAATTATATTTTTATTTGAAATCGATTTATACTGAGAGGATGTTACCTTAGATTTAATTTTATTGGATGTATTATTTTTTATTGTTAATTAAGAGGCTTTTATTATGTATGTAAACAAGTGCATTAAATGCGGTCGTGAGTTTGAAACAAAAAATCCCAAAAGAGTTATTTGCCCGGAATGCTTGTATCCGGATAAGAAAATGATGATAAATACACCTGCTCCGCAGTCTGAATCAAAAGATGAGAACGCTGCACCAAAAGCAGCAGAACAGCCGGTTCGCAGTTATTCAACAGAAAACAATCCGCAATTCTACAGCAGTTATTCTAGCGGTGGAAAAGAAAATACCGGCAGTTACAATCGTCCGCAAAGACAATATAACAATCAAGGCGGTTATCAACGTGATTACAACCGTCAGGGAGGTTATAACAGAGGCAATTACAACAATAATCGCCAGGGCGGATATAATCGTCAGGGAGGTTATAACAGAGGCGGCTACAACAATCGTCAAGGCGGTTATAACAACAGAGCAGGCGGTTCACACCAGCAGAGAAGACCTCAAAATAACAGATTTAATAACAGACGCCCGAATAACAGAAATTCTGCACCGAAGCAGTTATTAGTCAGCAGAGAACAGTTAGAGCAAATTGAATTGCTCTACAAGTTGATGCTTCCGCTGCCGAACCCTGATGCACACGAAGTTATCGGCGAAAAAATCGGTCTTGAGCCAAGAAAAGTATTTTTCGGAATAAATCTTGTCAGACAAAAAATGATGCTTCCGAAATTGCCGTTCCCTAAACGCAAACTGGCAATTACTCCGGATCAATTGAACGCAATAAAAATGTTATACGAACCTTTATTGCCGCTTCCTCCGATTGGATGCCACAAAATTATTGCAGCCCAGTTAAAAATGGATGAATGGAGAGTTCATGTAGGTATCGGGCTGGTTCGTTCTCAAATGGGACTTGAAAGATGGAATCAGGAAAGAGCAGATGCGCCTGAAGAATTCAAAAAACAATATCAGGCTAAAAAGGAAGCCGAGGCTGCTGTTGCAGCAAATCAGACTGAGGCTGCCGCTGAAACATCTGAAAATCCGGAAGATACTCCTAAGAAAAAAAGAGGAAGAAAACCTAAATCCGAAACCGCTGTGGAAGAATAATGATGGTTAAATATATTTCTGTCGGAAAAATATTAAACTTTCACGGAATAAAAGGCGAAGCAAAAATCGGCTGTTCCAGAACACAGCAGGATTTTGTAATGTCTTTGGAAACTGTTTATTTAAAAAACGGCAGTGAATATAAGCCTTTGCATATTGAATCTTTACGAACTAATAAAAATGTTATAATAGCAAAATTTGAAGGCATAGATTCAATAAATGACCTGCTTCCGCACAAGGGCGAATTACTTTTTGTTGATGAAGAGGTTATTCGTGAAAGTTTAGATGAAGATGAATTTTTAATAGACGAATTGGTCGGCTTGAATGTTTTTGATAATGCTGACGGCAAAAAACTCGGGTTTGTTATCGGAGTATCTAATAACGGGGCAAGCGACTTAATTTCAGTCAAAACAAATTCAAAAAAAGTCTGCCTGATTCCGTTCGTAAAAGCAATAGTTCCTGTTGTTGACCTAAAGGAACGAAAAATTATGATAAATAATCTGGAAGGGCTGTTAGAATGAGGTTTGATGTACTTACCCTGTTTCCGGAAATAATTTCTGCCTATTGCGATGTCAGCATTATGAAAAGGGCGCAAGACAGTGAAGTATTCACTCTTAACACAATAAATCCGAGAGATTTTACAATTGATAAACATAAGAAGGTTGATGATACACCGTACGGCGGCGGAGCAGGAATGGTATTGATGCCGCAGCCGTTTATTGATGCCTATGAATCGGTTGAAAAAACAGAAAATTCAATTACTGTAATGCTTTCGCCGCAGGGTGAACCGCTGACTGAAAAGTTAGTGCTCTCTCTTGCGAAATACAATCAAATAATTATGCTATGCGGACATTACGAAGGGTTTGACGAACGGATAAGAGATATTATAAAACCGAAAGAAATTTCTATAGGAGATTTTGTATTAACAGGCGGAGAGTTGCCTGCATTGTGTCTGATAGATGCTGTCAGCCGCAAAATTGAAGGTACACTGGGGAAAATTGAATCCGCTCAGGAAGACAGTTTTTCAAACGGGCTTCTTGAATACCCTCAATACACAAAGCCAAGAAATTACAGAGGCTATGAAGTTCCTGAAGTTTTACTGAACGGAAATCACAAAGAAATCAATAAATTCCGGCTTGAACAACAGATAGAACGAACAAAGTTAAAACGTCCTGATTTATATGAAATATATTTAAAAAATACAAATAAATAGAAATATTATAATTTTTATTTTAAAGGATCTCTTGGAACACCGAGTCCGAAAAAGTTAGCAATCAACTTGCCGAACCCGTAGATTACTGTTGCCGCAGCACAGATTTTTGAAGTTTTACCTTTAGTTAACAACGCTCCAAGACCTAATGCAAAAGGTACAACATGATTTGTCAGCATAGAAGTAAACCCTTTTACATAACCGATACCAAGGTTGAAAAATCTTCTCCATGTCTGGTCTAATTCCATGGCAAAAGCACCATCTTTAACTTTTTGTCCGATTGTACTCATTCCGGAATCATACAAAGTATTATTCAAAAAGTAAGAAGAGGCAGCAACATCCCGTTCTGTAGCATACATATCACTCTGCAGTTTCCCGACATAATGAGCATCATAAGCAACCATACCCAAAGCGGCCAAGCCAACGCCTTTGGCTGCATATTTTCCAATATTTCCGCTGAGATTTCTGGTTATAGAACGTATTATATTCATCTTTCTACCTTTTTAATTACTACTTGCTGCCTTCTTGAGTTTTTGCTGCCGGTGCAGGATTTTCGGTTTTTGGTTTATCTTTTACTTCAAATTCTTTTTCTACCTGTCTGCCGGCCATCTGGAGTAAAATTTTATTGGCATCCGCAGCATCATGGCCGTAAGCACTGTCACTTTGCTGCATACGTTTCAGAACATTAACCGTATAATCATCTCCGTCAACTATTCTGCCTTCCAATGCGGTCAGTGCAAGGAATCTTATTTCATCTGACGGATCCTGAAGCATTTTATTTATCAATGCAGTCAGAGCTTTATCGTTGCGACGGGATTCATCTTCCTCTAACCTGTCATAAACTGCCTTTGCGGCATTCATTCTAACTTTTTCATCCTGACTGTTCAGATAATTTTCCAGCATTCTGATATAATCATCAGTTAATTCAACAATTTTTCTTTTTTCTGTTTTTTTATCATCTTTGTTATTTGTATTAACTGTATTGCCCGCATTGTTAGGAGCCGCCGGCGAAGAGGTGTTCACCGGAGTATTTGGATACATTTTTCCGTCTTGACCGAGCGAACTTGTATAATAGCCTGACGGATAACACGGAGCATTAACATTATATGTCGGAGCAGGGGCACCCGGAACTCCTGCAGACGGATTGAATATTTGAATATTTACTCCGGCAGCAGTTGCAGGAACCTGAACATTTTGAGGCTGCAGAGGCTGCGAATAACTCGGCGGATAATACGGGATATACGAAGCGGGAGCAGCAGAAGGCTGCTGAACAGGAGTTGTAACAGTATTTTGCTGCTGCGCCGAACCCATCGGCTTTTGCTTGATATTTTGATTTGGTGTAACCTGCATAATACAAATTTCCCTATTTCTACCTATCTATATAAAGTAATTGTACGGAAAAAATTTGCTTATTTGTAACAAAATATTACGCAGATTAAATCTAATTTATGCGTAAGTTATCGACTTTCAACCTGTAAAAATCAACATTTATATTAAGTTTTACACCAATATCAAGAAGAACATCAGCAAATTTCAAATCTTTTTCTTTAATTGCCTGATTTTTGTTATCAAGAATATAACCAATTCTATGGTAAATTTTACCATAGTATATATTCTGCGCTTCCGATATATCAATTTGAAGCTCTAACTGGTCAATAAGGTCAAATAAATCCATTACTGCCTCTGCCTGCTGATATTCAAAACTTTTTGTCAGCCGTTTCAAATTGTTTATAACCTTTTTGGTATATATCTGATTTGAAGGAGTTTTATCAATCTGAATATTAATCTTTTTGGCTTCATAATTTATATCTTTAATCTGCTGAACTATTGATTTTTCAACAAACCCGTCAGAATGAGCCAATAGTTCATTATAACTTTTGCTCAGTGCATAACCGGCTGAAATTTTAAACTCATTCGGAATTTCAAGCCCCAGACTCTGCATATGATAGATTGAAGCCTTGCCCTGCTCATAGATATCATGGTATGCATTTGAAAATTTCTCCATCTGGCCTTTCAAAAGGATTTGAAGAATTTTCTTTCTCTCTTCAATAAAGATATCTTTCAATGTGAAGTATTCTTTTCCGAATTTTTCATCCAGAGTTCTTATAATTTCCGTCAACGGATTAAGCATGAAAATTTTATTCAGGGTTGTTTTCAAATCCTGATAATCATCAATATTTGAAAATTCTTTTATAGCACAGTGGAAATCTCCCCCGGAATATTGCATAAGAGCAAATACAAGATTTGATTTCTGCAAAGTAACTTTTGAATATATTTCAATATTACCGATAATCAAGTTTGAATTACCCTTTTGCACACGTTGATAATCGAGCCGTTTAACCGTATAGCAATAAACATCTTCTTCATCTTCAAACTCCTGATACAAAGAAGTAACTGCCCACAGACAGGCGATTTGTCTGAGGGTAACAACAGACGGTTTTACAAGACGCTCATAAATATTTTTACCCGTGCCAAATTCCGGAATATTACTTTTTGCCTGTTCGAGAATTTCAAGGAATTTCTCTTCGTAATTATCTTTGCTGAATTTAGCAGCCAACTGCATTGCTCTTGCGGCATATTTCATAATCTGCACGGTTTCTATCCCTGAAATTTCAGAGAAAAACCATCCGCAGCTTGTGTACATAAGCATTGCCTGCCGCTGCATTTCAAGAAGTTCCATACCACGGACATTATCTTCTTCTGATAATTCGGGGTTAAAATATTCTTTCTGGAAATTTTTGATTCGTGAGTATGTCCTGTCGAGAATCACATCAATATAAGCATTTCTGACTTCCCAGACATTTTTATTAAAATATTTGACACCGTGTTTTTCAAAAAGTTTTGCAAGATTATCTCTGAGATAATCAAGTGCTTCGCGCAGAGGTTTACGCCATTTTTGATTCCACCCCGGATGTCCGCCTGTTGAGCAGCCGCAATCATCCATCCATCTGCCGACTCCGTGGAAACAGCTCCAGGATGAAGCCTGTTTTATATCGACTTCATAATCACTTCTGTACAAATCCAGATATTCGCCGTAATTTGTTATTTTAAAACCTTCATCTTCCGCTTTTATTTTCAAAACATAGGATAAAGCCATATCTCCGAATTTTGTATGGTGTCCGTAACTTTCGCCATCCGTTGCAATATTTATTAACTGCGGATAGTTTCTGTATTCGGAAACACCTTCTTTGAGTCTTTTGATGAACTTATTGCCGTCGGTTAAAAGTTCATCGAAAGCGACAGAGCGGGAAATTGCACCGTCATAGAAGAATAAATCAATAGATTTTGACGGATCGCTTTTTATTGTATATTTGTATGATCTTGCAGGGTCAATATTTCCCCAGCTTACATCCTGCCATACCTGCTCGGAGGTTTTCTTAACTTTCAGAGCCTGATACGGGGATAGAACAGTAAATTTAATTCCGTTATCAACAAGAACTCTTAAAGTTTCATCATCAACAGCGGTTTCAGCAAGCCATATACCTTCAGGTTTTCTGCCGAATCTGTACTCAAAATCCCTTATGCCCCATTTTACCTGAGTCACCTTATCCCTGTAATTTGCCAGAGGCATAATCATATGATTATAGACCTGCGCCATTGCATTCCCGTGGCCGTGATGGGAAGAAAGACTTTCAATATCGGCTTTTATTATTCTTTCGTATGTTTTCGGGGAATATTTTTCCATCCAGGAAAGTAATGTAGGCCCGAAGTTGAAACTCATGTGTTCATAATTATTTACAATATCCAGAATGCGATTTCTGTTATCCACAATTCGGGATACGGAATTCGGATTATAGCATTCTTTGCAGATTCTTTCATTCCAGTCGTGGAAAGGTAATGCGCTGTCTTGAAGTTCAATTGCTTCAAGCCACGGATTTTCTCTCGGCGGCTGATAGAAATGCCCGTGAATCGTTAAAAACTTTTCGTGCTGTAAGGTTTCATTGCTGCTCATAATCTGCTCCATACCCCGTTATTCGTGAATTGTAATAATCTATTTTTGTGTTTCATTTTTTACTTTTTTGGTTACAACAAAACTGTCAACATCCATCCACGGATCTCCAAGTGCTGTTGAAAAAACTTTGCCTGTAAACAAAATTTCATCGCCTGAATCTAAATCTATATGTTTTTCCGCAACTTCTTTGGTTAAAAACATTTTAAATTCAGAAAGCGGAATATTATGATTTGTAATATCAGGACGCTGAATCATAAATGAAATATATTTTTCATGCGGTCTTAATGCAGGTTTGTAATCCAGTCCCAGAGTAGAAAACTTATCAAATTTTGCTCTGATTCTTATATATTTGTTCAAATATTGATACGGATTACTGACAACCGACAACGGATTAACATCAATATATCTAACCTGCGGTGCAGTTGTTGTATATGCTGGTACGGCAAGTGTTTGTGAATTTATGAATTGTGTACTTACACCTGCGCCTATAATTAAGGCTGCCGCAAGAACAAGTATGTGTAATTTTTTCATTTTAACCTCTTATTTAAACTGTCTTACAAATATTATTCTATCACATAATTATCTTAAAGGAAACTATACAAGACAGCAAATTTTAAAAACTTGATAAAGATTAAACGGCTATATAATATTTGTTTTTTGAAGGAAATCACTGCTGCTCCTTAGTAAGTCTTATCTGAAATTGCATTTTCCAAAGAAGTTTTTATGTTAAAATTATTGTATGAATTCCAGAACAGATGAAATAGCGGCGAAATATTTAGGCAAAAAAACGGAAGGAAGTTATGAATATAATCCGGATTTTCTTGTTGCCGTGCCCCGTGAAGAAAACAGAATACATTACAATATTGACAGCAGCAATCTGCCTTTCTTAGGGTTTGACATCTGGCATTCTTTTGAATTTTCCGCAATGACTGAAAAATCTGTTCCCGTTACAAAAATTTTAAAAATAAAATATAACTGTGAAAATAAATACATTATTGAATCAAAATCATTAAAACTCTATCTGAACTCTTTTAATATGAGAAAAATCGGCTCCTGCAGGACTGAATGCCTTGATATTTGCAAAAAAGACATAATAAACGATTTGAACAGCAAATTAAAAACCAATACGGAAATTGAGTTTATTGATAACAATTCAAAAAGACTTGAGATTTTTAAAGATTTTGACGATATTACAAAATACATCAACGAAAAAGAATTAAATATATCGAAATTTAAAGAGTCGCCAGAATTATTAAAAGTTGAGTTAAATGAAACTTTATCAGAATACAGGTTATTCTTTGATTCACTGCGTTCAAATTGCAGAGTGACTCACCAGCCTGATTTCGGAACTGTATTTATACACTACAAGTCAAAAAAACATATCAAAGAAAGCAGTCTTATTGAATATCTTGTATCATTCCGCTCAGAATACCATTTTCATGAAGAATGCTGCGAAATGATATATAAAAGACTTTACGACCTGCTTGATAAAGATGATGAACTTATGGTCTGTGCGCTCTACACAAGACGAGGCGGAATAAATATATGTCCTGTCAGATACAGCAAAAACTACAATCCTGATAAAAATATTGAAAATCTCTTAAATACAGGAGTGTATGCAGAATACGGATTAAATCTTTAAAAACCACGGAAAAGAATAATGAACAACAGAGAATTTGGCTCAAAAGGCGAAGATATTGCATGTGAATACCTTATTAAAAACGGGTATAAAATACTGGAAAGAAATAAACATTTTTCAAAATACTGCGAAATAGATATCATTGCACAATTCAAAAATAAAACGATTTTTATAGAAGTTAAAACAAGAAAAAATAACAATTTCGGAACTCCGTTTGAAGCAATTACCAGAACCAAATACAACAATATAAAAACAGGTGTCCTATCTTATCTTCAGGAAAACAAAATCAGAGAATACCAAATTGATGCCATAGGTATAACACTTGAACCTGAATTAGAAATAAAACATCTGAAAAATATTTCGCTTTAACCTTGTTTATTGTAAAATTTAACCTGATACGAAGAATTTAAGGAGAATAAAATATGTTAAGCGGACCTTTTTTAGACAGAAACTGGATGGCACAAAATCCTGACTATGAAACCTCAGATATAATCATGCTCGGGCTGCCTTTTGACGGCACGGTTTCATATCGTACAGGTTCCAGATTTGCACCCGAACAAATTAGACTTGCCAGCTGGGGGCTGGAAGAATATTCTCCTTTATTCGATAAAGAACTGTCTGATGTTAACTTTCATGATGCAGGAGATCTTGAATTTCCGCTTGGCAACACATACAAGACATTAGAACAAATAGAAACAAATGTTCGGGAAATCTATAAAGACGGCAAAAGAGTATTTGGAATAGGCGGCGAGCATCTTGTAACTCTGCCTGAGGTTAAGGCAGTTTCAGAATTTTACAAAGATTTGGCTGTAGTACATTTTGATGCTCATACAGATTTAAGAGAAGAATACCTTGGAGAAAAAATGTCCCACAGTGCGGTCATCAGACATATTTCAAAATTTGTCAAACCGCAAAACATTAAACAAATTGGTATTCGCTCAGGAATGAAAGAAGAATGGGATTTTATGCGTCTAAACAATACTCTTTGCCATAAATATTCAGATATTGACGCACTAAAAGATAAACCTGTATTTGTAACAGTTGACCTTGACTGTCTTGACACCTCAATAATGCCGGGAACAGGAACTCCCGAAGCCGGCGGTATGACATTCAATGAGTTAACCGGCTGGTTTAAATATCTGAAAGACTTTAATATCGTTGGTGCAGATGTAGTTGAACTTGCGCCGGATTATGATGCCAGCGGAGCCTCTACCGCCGTTGCAACAAAAGTTATCCGTGAATTGCTTATGGCTATGTAATCAAAATATTACAAATACAAATTCCTTATTTGAAAAATTGTATTTGTAATATAATATAAAAATGCAGAAGCCAATTTGATTATTTAACGACTACAAGAGGGGTATATGGAAATTCAGGAAAGAATTGAATATTTAAAAAATGAGATTAATAAAAGCAACTACAAATACTATGTAGAAGAAAGCCCTTATTTAAGCGATTTTGAATATGACAAAATGTTTGCGGAACTAAAAGAACTGGAAACAAAATTTCCGATGTTCAAGACTCCTGACAGTCCGACAATGCGGGTAGGCTCAATCAGTGAAAAATTTTTACCGCACAAACACAAATACAGACTTTACAGTTTAGATAATACCTACAATGAAGAAGAGTTAAAACTCTGGTACGAAAGAGTCTGCAAAGAATATGAACAGGAACTCGAGTTGGTTTGTGAATTGAAAATTGACGGACTTGCGATTGCTCTGACTTATGAAAACGGAATTTTTACGCTCGGTGTCACAAGAGGGGACGGTGTTACTGGTGAAAATATCACACAAAACTTAAAAACAATAAAGGCAATCCCGCTGAAATTATTTGAGCCTAAAAATCTGGAAGTCCGCGGAGAGATTTATATGCCGAAATCATCTTTTGAAAAATTAAACCGGAAAGCACTGGAAAACGGCGAAAAAGTTTTTGCAAATCCACGAAATGCTGCAAGCGGCTCTTTAAGACAGTTAGACAGTTCAATTACGGCAGAAAGAGATTTGTCAATGTTCACATATACCGGTATTTTTGAAGATAATATTGACAATAAAGAAATTAAAACCCACTATGACGGAATGCAAAAATTGACAAAGTTAGGCTTTAAAGTTAACCCTAATATAAGACTTGTCAAAAACATACAAGGAGCGATAGATTACTGCAAAGAATGGGAAACAAAAAGGTTTGACCTTGATTATGCAACTGACGGTGTTGTAATAAAAGTAAACAATATCGCGATTCAAAAAGATTTAGGCTACACTGCCCGTGCGCCGAAATGGGCAACAGCGTTCAAGTTCCCGCCGGAAGAAGCCGCTACCAGATTGCTCGATATAGAACTAAACACAGGAAAATCCGGTGTTGTAACTCCTGTTGCTGTTTTAGAACCGGTGCATCTTGCAGGAAGCGTCGTTTCAAGAGCAAGTTTGCATAACTTTGATGAAATTAAACGGCTAGATGTAAGAATAGGAGATACTGTTTTAATAAAAAAAGCAGCCGAAATCATCCCGAAGGTAATAAAAGTTATAAGAAATGCAGATAATCACAGTGAACTTCCTGTTTATCAGCCGCCAAAAGTCTGCCCTGCCTGCGGAGCAAAACTGGTTGAAAAAGAAAATGAAGTCGGTCTGTATTGCTCTAACCCGCAATGCGCTCAGGTTGTCTGCGCAAAAATAGAATACTGGGCATCAAAAGAAGCAATGGATATTGATTATGTCGGCCCGGCACTTGTTAAACAGTTGTATGACAAAAAATTTATTTCAAACCCGGTTGATTTATACAAATTAACAGTGGATGATTTAATGCAGCTTGATTTAATAAAAGAAAAATCGGCTTCAAATATTTATAATTCAATACAAAACAGCAGACAAAGGCCTCTGAACAGAATTATTACGGCACTCGGGATAAGACATGTAGGCAAAGAAACTGCCGATATTCTTGTGAATGAATTTCCGTCCTTTGATGCCATAAAAAACGCTTCTTTTGAGGATTTATGCAATATAGAAGGAATAGGCGAAATTATCGCAAAATCCATTTACGAATATTTCAAAAATCCTGATAATCTAAAACTTATTGACGAATTAATTTCTCTTGGAATGAATCCGCATTCAGAAGAAAAAATCAAATCAAACAAACTGGAAGGAAAAACTTTTGTTTTAACTGGCACGCTTTCTTCAATGACAAGAGATGAAGCCTCTGAAATAATAAAATCTCACGGAGGAAAAACATCTTCCTCTGTTTCTAAAAAAACATCCTATGTGCTTGCCGGAGAAAATCCGGGGTCAAAATTGGACAAAGCACAAAATTTAGGTGTTATAATATTGACAGAAGATAATTTTCTTGAAATGATAAAATAGAATAGTGAGGAATTTAAAATATATGAAAATAGTTCAAATTGATGGTATAAAAGGTTTAATTACGGCAGTATTTGTTTGTGCCTGCGCCTTTGCCGGGTTTGTAATTTCTCCGGGATATGTTGCGATGACACTATGGAACAAATATCTGGCACTGAATTATATGTTCCCGACACTATCAATCTTTCAAGGGATTCTGCTCTGGGGAATTATAGTGATTTCCTATTTTATAATCACAGGCAACGGGTTTGCTCTGTCTTTCAAAAATACTCCTGAAATGAGCGACGAAGAATTAAATGCCATTATTAAAAGCGCAAAAATTAATGCGCAAATGCGAATGATGAACCATTTAATCTCAAAAACAGACAAAGTTGATATAAAAAAACTGAATAAAGACGGAAAAACAGGAGAAAATAAAGAATCGCCTTTTATTTCGCCTTCAGTTAATTTCAGGAATAATCAAAGCATAGATAAGTCTGATGAGGACTCTATTTCTAAAATAAAGTGATTGGTAATTAAACAAGGAGGTATTATGAAGAGATTATTAGCGACTACATTACTATGTTCTGCATTATTTATTACTCCGGCAGCAGTTGTTCAGGCAGGAACAGTAAACAACGACGCCGAAAAAGGTTATATTTCGGTTTCTTATACGACTGAAAAGAAAGTTTCACCTGATACTGTTGAAATTTCAATTGCAGTAAAAACAGAAGACAAATCTTCAATGAAAAATGCATCAACAAAAAATAAAGAAATATCTGACAAAATTTATGAATACCTGAAGTCTGTAATTGATACAACTACAGGCGATTATGTAAAAACTTCAAACTACTCGGCAAATCCGACATACAATTATATAAACGGGAAAAGAGTATTTGACAAATACGAAGTTTCAAATAATGTAATCGTACATACAAAAAAACTTGATAAAATGTCACAAATGATAGATAAATCATTATCACTCGGTGCTACAAACATTGATAATTTAACTTTCAGTCTTGAAGAAAAAGATGCTTACTGCGCTGATTTACTGGCAAAGGCAACTAAAAACGCAAGACAAAGAGCAGAAATCGTTGCAGCATCAGCAAGCACTTCAATTACAGGAATAAAAAATATCGGAACCTCCTGTACATTAAACAGTTACGGTGCAAGCCCGAGAGTTTTCTATTCAAATGCTAAAATGATGGCAGCAACAGATGGAGCAGCACCTGAAAGCGGCGGTGCAGGCAACATAGAATCAGGACTTATTACTGTATATTCAAATGTAAATGCCGATTTTTATGTAAAATAAGCAAATTATATGCATAAAAAAGAACCCGCAAAATTTGCGGGCTCTTTTTTTATTTAAAACTATAATTATTTTTTATCGTTATAAATTCGTTTTCCGCCGTTAAGCCACGGAGCAGCCTCCAGATCATCCACATTATATTTCAAAAGAAAATCTTCGCCCGATGTCGGGTAAGCCTGATCGTTATTAGTGCGTACGGCTGTAGAACTTTTTGCCGCAGCAGGCTTTTTGGCCGGTTTTTTAGTTGGTGCAGCAAAAGTCTGTACCTGTAAAACCAGTATAGATAATGCGAGTATTAATGCAAACTTTTTCATTATACATCTCCTAACTGTTACTATATTAGTATTTTAACATAGAAACTATTTTTCCGCAATCGTTCAATTTATCGATACCTTTCAAGTCTGTAAGTTCGATAAGAAAGGCAACACCGGCGACATTTCCGCCCGCACGTTTTATCAGTTTGCAGGCTGCTGCCGCTGTTCCGCCTGTTGCAAGCAAATCATCCACAACAAGAACATTTGCCCCCTGAGGAATTGCATCTGCATGAATTTCTATAGCATTTGAACCGTATTCAAGATCATAAGTTTCTTTGATTGTTTCTGCCGGAAGTTTATTGGGCTTTCTGACAGGAATAAAACCACAGTTCATTTTGTATGCCATAGGCATTCCGTAAATAAACCCTCTGCTTTCAATACCTGCGATATAGTCTATTTTGGTATCTTTGTATTGCTCACACAAATAATCCACCGTATATTTGAGTATTTGTGCATCTTTTAGAGCGGTTGTAATATCTCTGAAAATAATACCTTCTTTCGGGAAATCTTTTACCGCTCTTATACTGTTTCTTACATCTTCAACTGATATTGTTGTCATTTTTTCTCCTATTCTATCTGGTTACGAGTAATTTCTTCAATTCTTCTTTTGCCTGTTTTATTTTTGCTTTTGCTCTTTGAATTGCGTGCTCATGCAGGATTAAACCGTGAGTGGTTTTTCCCCAGTTCATATCTTTTTTCATGAATAATATTTTCGTTCCGATAAACAAAACAAGCGGGAACCAAATTATCAGAAGATAAACCGAGGTATATACAGACTGAATCAACGCATCCATTCTCGGAGTATTGTCATATCTTCTCAAACTGTATCTGCATGCCATAACAAAACCCAAGCCGATAATACAGCCCATAATTATAGAGGACATAAGAATATGCGGCTGAGCATCTTTTAATATTATTTTTAAAATCAGGATACCAAGTTCAATAATAAACCATCCCGGAAGAATAAACTCCGAAATGTACGCAATCATATCAACACGAACCCTCATTGACATTTTCTTTGAAGTAAGAATATCCCAGAAGTTTTCAAGATAGCGTCTTATCGTACCCTCGAGCCATCTGCGTCTTTGTTTGTACAGAGGGAAAAGGTACATAATGCCTTCTTCATAAACGGCTGTATCAGCGCAAAATCTGATATCCCAGCCTTTTATATGGAGTCTTGTTGACATATCAAGATCATCGGTAATTGTATAATTATTCCAGCCGCCGATATCTTCAATTGCGGCTCTTTTTATAAGTTCTCCGTTTCCTCTTAATTCAACGGCACCTTTAACAGAATCTCTCCCTACCTGAAAATGAGTATCCATTGTCATTTCATTATTCTGACATCTGGTAAGCAGGTTAATATCTTTGTTTCTGATAATTTTTCTTGCCTGAACCGCTCCGACATCTTTTGGCTCAAGTTCATAAACAAGATTGGTCAAAAAATCAGGCTCCATTGTTGCATCGGCATCAAAAACCAGAATAGCCTCACCTTTTGCAAACTGCAAAGCATCATTCAGCACAGCGGATTTGCCTGGAAAAGCATCTTTCGGACGGATAAAAGCCTTTATCTTATCCGGATACATACTTTCAAGTTTTTTTAAAACCAGTGCCGTATTATCCGTACTTCTGTCATCTATTGCAATAATTTCAAAATTCGGATAATCCAGTTTCAGAACGGTATCTATAGTATTTTCTATAACCGATTCTTCATTGTGCGACGGAATTAAAATACTTACAAAAGGTTTATAATTTTCATTTTTCTTATGGGGCTGATTTTGTTCTTTTCTCTGTTTTATTTTATATGCAATATTCGTTGCAAGAGCGTACGCAGACATCAAACACACCAGAATAGCCAGACCCCATTCTGTATAACTCTGGAATATATATATAAAACACGTAAGTCCCGCTACAATTAAAAATAATAGTACCCGCTCTTTCATACCCTTTTATTTCCGATAACTGTATAACTCTATTTTAGCAAAAAAGTAACAAAAGACTCCTTTTTATAAACAGATTGATACAATAATTTATTTTTGAATCACTGCAAATAACCTGAATACGGTTATTTATTTTTATCAAAATTCAGCACGTCAAAATTAAATATGTTCAACCTTACAGGTATAATCCGGATTTTGCTCCATTTTTTGAATAATCTGCTCAAAGGTCAATAAACCCTCAGTTGCACCAAAACAGGAAACAACACCGGCAGAATTTATTGAAGCGGCAACAAGCGATTTTTCGATATTTTTATCAAAACGGTTTAATGCTGCACAAAAAGTAGATGCGAAAGCATCTCCGGCACCAAGAGTTGATCTTACAGGCCCGTCAAAACAATCACAATAATAATAGTTTTCGCCGTCAAAAGCGTATGCACCCCCACCGCCGTCAGTTATTACAATAATTTGATAATCGTTATACCTTAATGACTGAAACATTGATTTCAAATCAGGATGAATCAGCATGTGAGAAAATTTTTCATCTTTTGTATCCGGTCTTAACTGAATCCCGGTTGCCATAGAGGCTTCTTCTTTATTTAATACAACAATATGCGCATATTTGAGGATATTTTTCAGGTAATTCAAGCCTTTTTTAATACCGGTAGAGCCGGCATTAAAACAAACATAAACCCCGTTTTCTTCCGCAAAATTTACAATATCATCAAGAACTTTGTTGCTTTCACCGTTCAACGGCGCAATATATAGTAATTTTGCTTCTTTTATAGCATCAAAATTTATTTCGGATTTAAGGATATGACCGTTTGCCCCTCTGTGGGCAAGCACGGTTCTATCGCCTTCAAAACTTGTAAGAATTATAGAAAAACCTGTTGTGTCGTTTTTATCCTGTATAACCGAAGATAAATCAACATTTCTGGTTTTAAAGAAGTTAAAAATTCCTTGAGAATAAATATCATCACCGACTTTGAAAATTGCACCGGTTGAAAGACCGAGATTAGCAAAATTTGTTGCGGTATTAATCCCGCCGCCGCCGACATTTGAAGCAAAATCATTTATTTCAACTTTTGCACCGTATTCATAACTCATAAACTCTCTTTTTCTTGTTTTTTGTCTGACAGAAACGATACTGGCATCATCGCATTCAACAAAAACATCCATTGTTGCACTGCCGATTGTTATTACATCATTCATATTCTCAGCCTCCTCTTATTATTACATTTTATCATAAAATGTAAATTTATATTAATAGTTTTCAAAACTAATAGCAAGATTTTTCATTTACAATTTATTATACATAAGAATACGATAAAGGAACATATACATGAGAATACAAACGATAAATATTACCCCCGTTATTATTAGAACTAAAGAGCATACCCCGCAAAAAAGAGAGCAATCCGCCTCTGCAGAAACAATTTCGCATACTGACAGAAAAGTTTTTGCATATCAGGATTACAATATTTCTTTTTCCGGCAGAACTCCGGAAAATTTTTACGAACAGGATTTTAACAGAGAAAACATGCCGGACTCAATGAAAGCATATCTTGAATATGATTATGACAACCGCAGGCACATCCCGCCGGAACAGATGATGAAGGAAGTTTTTAAATATATTGAGATTGCAGACAGTTTAGACGAAGTCAAAGAAATCTACCCTGATGAAAAATTATTTAAATCACTGCATGAAAACTACCGGAAAAACAGGACAAGTATTCTGGGTGAAATAAAACTGGCTAAAGAAATCTCTGATGAACCTCTTTTAAAAAACGGAAATGACAATTTCGGTCTGTATCTGCTGAAAAAAATATATCTGGAAGGAAAAACTCTAAAAGAAATAAATAAAGATTTTTATGAAAAAGACCTCAATGACGCATATAAAGGTATCATTTCACGTCCGATAGATGCAAAGACAACCGCCTCTTACGGAATACAGTATCCGAATCTGCCGTTCTGGCATTCGTTTATTGCAACAAGAGAAGAATATAAGAAATTTTTTGTCACACTTCCTAAAAATTCCGTAAATCCTGCCGTAAAAATCACACAAAAAGAAACCGCCGGCACAAAAAAGGCACCAAAAACAAACACAGAAAACTCTAATCCGCCAAAAGTCAGAAAATACAAAATTAAAGAATATCAGAAGAAACAAATAGCAAATGATATAAAAGACGCAAAAGGCAATATTCAGGAAGTTGAAAAGAAAATACGCAAAAGATTTGCACAGGATGACCCGGAAGCCTCCTTTATTGTAAAATACCTCAGCCCTATTATGGCTGTAGCAGCAGACAGAGTTCACCTCTCGGAAGAAATGAAACTGTTTTGCGAAGACGAAAAGACAAAAGGTCTTAACGGAAATGAAGAGTACATGTTTTCACGATTTTGGAAACAAAATCCTGAAATATTAAATAACTACGCTCAAACAATAACCGATACAATTGATTTATTCGAAGATATATATGGAGATGGCGGCATTATACCGATAAACAAAAATCTTGAAATTGTAAAGCCTGACTCCGAAAATCAAAGAGTTATAGACCATGTTTCATCAGAATTTCTGGAACTTCTTGATTATACCCAGACAATTGCACCAGAACGTGAACAGAGATACAAACAGCACAACATCCAGCAAAAGTTATGGGAAGAACATTTCTTAAACAGATACGGAATCCCGGCAGAAGAAAAAACAGATAATATAAAAGAAACTCAAAAAGTTATTACAAAAGAACCGGCACCGGAGGTTGAACAAACAATAAAACCCGAAAACCGGCCGCTGAAACCTGCTGAAATTCAAAAACAGTTTATGAGCACTCTCAGAAAAAAAGCAGAAATTTATCCTGATATCTATGCTGACAAATACATAAACTTTATACAAAAAACTAAAGAAATTGATAATGAATATAAACTTGCATACTTGCATTTCATTGGTGACAGACAGACAAACGATTCAAAACTAACAAAAGAAAATTTCTATGATAAATTCTATAATATAGAAGAAAAATTTATTGGAGAAAATGAAATATCAAGCATTACCGCAAAATGCGCAATTATTGATATTTTATCCAAAAACAATTGCAAAGACGCAAGATTATACAGCCTTAATACTTACGATTTACCAAATATAGATAAAAGTAATAAAGTATTTTTACCGCTGATAAAACAAAATAAAAAAGAACTTAACAGATTATATATGGCATACCAGAAACCTCTGAAAACACCTGAGATAGAACAGGCAATTGAAGAAATGATGCATCAGATTGAAATTTATAAAAGACCGGAAGAAACTGTTGAAAACAGTAATTCTACAGTCCTTGAAATGATGCATGATGCCTTCAAAAATCCGCTGAGAAAAAAATATATTAAAGAATTTCTAAAAACTGCAACTCTCAAAGATGCCCAAAAGCAAATTCTGCAGTTAAGGATTTTACTAAAAAAAGAAAATCTTACAGAAGAAGAACAAAGAGGCAGGTTTGAAAATGTAATTTTACCTATCAATGCAACTTTGATAATAAATTCAGGACAACTATTACTTGTTATGGTTGGAAAAGAAAACTTCCAGGAGCACGCTGATAAACTGAATGATGAAATTAAAATGCATCTTATTAAACAAGAATTAAGTATGACCCCTCAACAAAAAGAATTTTTTGAATTAACACAAAATGATGTTAGAAAAGATCCAAATTTGATAGACAAATTTTCTAATATCTATATTGACAGGAAATCTAAATACTAGACAAAAAGAACTTCTCTAAAATTGAGAAGTTCTTTTTATTATATATAATCTAAAAAAGGATTAACTTACCTGCATTTCTTTTTCAAAACCGAATAAAGAACTTACGGATTCATCATCGTGTATTCTTGAAATCGCCTGTGCTAATAACGGAGCAACAGATATCTGCTTAATATTTGAAGGCAGATTATCTATATCAAGCGGAATAGTATTTGTCACAATGCATTCAGTTATTGGTGCAGAGCCTAAACGCTCTATTGCAGGGCCAGAAAATACCGGATGTGTTGCACAAACATAAATTTCTTTTGCGCCTTTGGATTTCAACAATTTAGACGCCTCGCATATTGTACCGGCAGTATCAATAATATCATCAAACATCAGGCAAACTTTGCCTTCCACTTCGCCGATTACATTTGTTGCAATTGCCTCATTATGTTTATCGCGTCTTTTATCAATAATTGCAATCGGGCAGCCAAGACGTTTTGCGAAATATCTGGTGCGGTTAGCACCCCCCATATCAGGAGATACAGCAACCATATTGTCAGGATTTATTCCGAGGTCTTTTATGTAATTAACAAGTATAGGAGTTGCAAAAATATGATCAACCAGAATATTGAAAAAGCCCTGAATTTGACCGGTATGCAAATCCATAGCAAGAACCCTGTCCGCTCCTGCTGTTGTTAATAAATCTGCAACAAGTTTTGCTGTAATTGCTTCACGGCCTGAAGTTTTTCTATCCTGCCTTGCATATCCGTAATAAGGAATAACTGCAGTAATTGTTTTGGCACTGGCGCGCTTAAATGCATCAATAATAATAAGCAGTTCCATTAAATTTTCGTTTACAGGATTACATACAGGCTGAATAATGAATACATCATCACCACGAACACTTTCCTTTACCTGAACATAAATTTCGCCGTCAGCAAAATTTTTAACCACCATAGGCCCGATAGTAGTGCCGAGATAATCAGCAATTTCCTGAGCCAATTTCGGGTTTGAACGTCCGGCAAAAAGTTTGATGTCGTGTGTCGGATTGATTGCTCTTTCTAACTGTGGATATACCATTTCTTCAACTGCAGTCATAAATACATAATCCTTTCTTTCTACATAGAACCAGTCATATCATTATAAATCCGTTTTATGATATCTACAAGTTTTTTTTAAGTTTTGTAATATTTAAAACATATAAATATAAAAATTTGCTATCACAAAACAATTAACCAAAAAGAAATACCGGAGTATAAACTCCGGTACCTCTTACAGGTTTATAACATTAACCTTCGGTTGTTCCTTCTTCTTTTACAGGTTCTTTTGTCGGAATTCTCATTCCGTAGAAAGATCTCCATACAAAGAATAATGCAATAAGCAGGAAGATAACACCTGCAATCGGAGCGGCTTCTCTGAAGGCTTCACTGATTGCAATTTCCATTGCCAGAAGTCCGAATAATGTTGTGAATTTAATTATCGGATTCATTGCAACAGAAGAAGTATCTTTGAAAGGATCACCGACTGTATCACCGACAACTGTAGCATCGTGAAGCGGAGTTCCTTTTTCTTTCATATCTACTTCTACAATCTTTTTAGCATTGTCCCAGCAGCCGCCGGCATTTGCCATAAATACAGCCTGGAATAAACCGAATACAGCAATTGCAATCAGGTAACTTACAAAGAATGCTACCGGTCTGTTTGCAAATTCCGGATTTTCGGAAATAACAGGAGCTGATAAACAAGCAAGTGCAAGAGCAAAAGCGAACAACGAAATAAAGATATTAATCATACCTTTTTGTGCATACTGGGTACAAATCTTAACTACTTCTTTTGAATTTGAAAGATTTGCTGATTTGCTTGATGCATCATCAAGTTTAATATTATCTTTAATATATTCTGTTGCTCTGTATGCACCTGTTGTAACAGCCTGCATAGAAGCACCGCTGAACCAGTAAATTACTGCACCGCCGGCCAAAAGTCCGAGCAGAGTATATGGATTTAACATATTAAGAACTGCTTCCGGCTGAATACCGAGAGTATTTTGAATTACAAGAATCAATGAGAAAATCATTGTCGTTGCACCAACAACAGCAGTACCGATTAATACAGGTTTTGATGTTGCTTTAAAGGTGTTTCCGGCACCGTCATTTTCTTCAAGATACTGTTTTGCATTTTCAAAATCAGGTTTGAAACCGTAGTCTTTTTCGACTTCTTCTGCTACATTCGGAATCTCTTCGATTAAAGATAACTCATAAACTGATTGTGCGTTATCAGTTACAGGCCCGTAACTGTCAACTGCGATAGTAACAGGCCCCATTCCGAGGAAACCGAAAGCAACAAGGCCGAATGCAAATACTGATGAATAAATCATTACATCAGCAGGAATATGAATACTTGCAAAATAAGCAAGTCCCATTAACAGTACAATAACTGCACCTATCCAGAATGCGGAGAAGTTTCCTGATACAATACCTGAAAGGATTGTAAGAGATGCACCGCCTTCTTTTGATGCTGTAACAACTTCTTCAGTATGCAATGCTTTCGGAGAAGTAAATATTTTGGTAAATTCAGGAATCAAAGCAGCACCCAAAGTACCGCAAGAAATGATTGCAGACAGAATTAACCATAAATTACCGCCCATCGGAGCAAGCAGCCAGTGGCTGACACCGAATGTCATTGCAATTGATAATATTGAAGTAAACCATACAAGATTTGTTAAAGGTTTTTCAAAATCAAATTTTTGTGCTGATTTTGCATAAATCTTTGTTACAAGACCGTTAATCCAGTATGCAACAACTGAAGTTACAATCATCAAATATCTCATAACAAATATCCAGGTAAGCAATTGTACCTGAAAATCTTGTTTTACACCCAGAAGGATGAATGAAACAAGAGCAACACCGGTTACACCGTATGTTTCAAAACCATCTGCAGTCGGCCCGATAGAATCGCCTGCATTATCACCTGTACAATCCGCAATTACACCAGGGTTTCTAGGATCGTCTTCTTTAATACCGAACTGAATTTTCATCAAGTCTGAACCGATATCAGCAATCTTTGTAAAGATACCGCCTGCTACACGAAGAGCAGAAGCACCTAAAGATTCACCTATCGCAAACCCGATAAAGCATGCACCTGCAAGATGTCCAGGTACAAATAATAAAATTGTCAGCATTAAAATCAGTTCAACGGATACAAGACATACACCGATTGACATACCTGCCTTTAGCGGAATATTTAAAATATCCAGAGGATTGCCTTTTAATGATGCAAAGGCTGTTCTTGCATTTGCAAGGGTATTCATTCTGATACCAAACCATGCTACAGCATAAGAACCTAAAATACCTATAATAGACCATGCAATAATAATTGCAACATCTGCTACAGGCATTTTCTGCAAGTAACCGAAGTAAAATGCGATACAAAGACCGATTAAGACTTCCAGTAAAAATAAGAATTTACCCTGTTGAACAAGGTATGTTTTACAAGTTTCAAAAATTGTATTACCAACATCAGCCATAGCCGTGTGAACATCCAATTTTTTAACTCTCAAGAACTCAATAAACCCGAATATCAATCCTATAAAAGAAATAATAATACCAATCAGCAATAAATTAAAATTCATCGGACTGGCACATTTGATACTAGGGACTACTAAGTCTGCTTCGCTTGCAAATGCAGGCAAAGAGCCAAATAGCACCACTGTAAGGAAAAATAATGCTACTGGTGAAATAAATTTCTTAAACATATTCACTCTCCTTTATTTGATAAAAAATTCCCTCACAGTGGCATTATATCAGACCGCTGCAAATTGTGACAAATAATTTACATTTGTATATATGATTTACAAATAACCAATATCCTGATAAATTTTAATTATGAACAGCACTTTAAAAATTATATGGGTATGTTTAATAATTTTTTGCATAATAGGCATGCTCATATCAACACCGTACGAAAAACCCCGCACACAGTTGCAAAAAGCAATTTTGAGAAAAAGACTGGCTCCGATTGCCAGAATTAATGCTGCGCAAAAATATTTTGAAGAATATGAAAACGGAGAATTTGACGAAGTTTATATGTTCGGGGATTCTCCAAGATTCAAATATTTATACGAAACAGAACTTGATAAAAAAGTTTCGGAACATGAAAACACACACAACAGCGAACCCGCTATTTTAACCCCCCGCTATATAAGAGATAAAAATAATCCGAATATTCTATACAAATATGACGATTATATGAAATATAAAGAAGAATCGAAATGGAATATTTTTGGAAAGTTTATCCCTGAGGCTAAAAATCAGCCGGTTAAAAACAAACCCGCAGTTTATAGACCTCTTTACCCTTAGTTAACATACGCTCCGTCTAAAAGTTTTATGGATAGATTACTGCCTGCGGGAATTGATAAATTACCGCCTTTAACTCCCAGCGCAGTAACAGGAGATACTACAGCAACACTTGCATATCCTGCAATACCAATTACGGTCGGAACAGGAGATAAAAGGGCTATTACCGGTATATCAGACATTTTTGATGAAATTTGCCGTGTTTTTTTGTAGAAATTTTCACCTTTATCAATGTGTTTTCCAATACCGGCAAGATACTGGCGTTTACCTTTTATTCTATTAAAGAAAATCTTTTTAGATACCGCTTTTGTAATTTTGCCGTTAAATGGATATGTTTGTCCGTTATATGAAACTGCCGTAATCTTAATTATAATAAGTCCGCCGTTTCCGGTAATTTGAGGAGGATGAGAATTTGAAATTTCTCCGTAAAATTTTGTTCCAGCAGGAATCGTAACATTCTTTTTATAAACAGGTTCCACCGATGTGAAAGTTACCTTTGTTCCTTTTGCTGTATAATTTGAAATTGTCTGGTCTGACTTGACGATAAAAGTTGTCCATTTCGGAATCTTTCTGTAGAATTTCTTTTCTGCAGCAGAAATTTCAGGCATTACAGATGAATAATCAAGCTGCAAATCAGGATTTACTTTCGAAACATCATTTTTTCCGGAAGTATTTTTTATATTACTGTTCAGGGTGTTATTTAAAATATCCTGTTCTATTTTATCAATATCGTATTTATTTCGTATTTCTTCATCAACTGAAATATCTAACTCGTAGCCAGATGCGGGAAGATATATATTGCTTAAAAGCATTATAAAAAATAATATACTAAACTTCTTAAATAACTCTGCCATTCTTATATTCCGCAAAAAAAGCCCCGAAATAAATCAGGGCTTTTTTGAAAAAAAATATTATTTCAATAATTCATTAATCGCTTTAGCGGCTTTTTTACCGGCACCCATAGCATTAATAGCATTTGAAGCACCAACAGGAGCCACATCACCGCCTGCATATACGCAAGGAATATTTGTTGAACGATTTTCAGAATCAACCTGAATATAACCTTTTGAATCAGTTATTATTTCAAGCCCTTCTGATTCTGCCGATTTTTGAATAATAGGGTTAGGGCCGGTTCCTAGGGCAACAATAACCGTATCAACATCTTCAACTACATATTCGCCTGTTCCGACAGGTTTGCATCTGCCGGAAGCATCAGGTTCGCCGAGTTTCATTATTTCAAATTTCATGCCTGAAACATAACCTTCTTCTCCAAAAATTTCAACAGGAGCATGAAGGAACTTGAATTGCACGCCTTCTTCTTTTGCGTGGCGGATTTCTTCAAGTCTTGCCGGAAGTTCTTTTTCCGTTCTTCTATAAAGAATTGAAACTTCTTCAAAACCGACTCTTACAGCGGTTCTGGCAGCATCCATTGCAACATTGCCGCCGCCGATAACTGCAACTTTCTTACCTATTCTAAGCGGAGTGACACTATCGCCCCGTCCTGCACCCATAAGGTTTACACGGGTAAGAAATTCATTTGCAGAGAACACCCCGTTAAGGTTTTCTCCAGGAATATGCATCATTTTAGGTAGCCCTGCACCAGAGCAGATAAATATAGCATCAAAACCGTCATCTTTTAACTGTTTCAATGTAATAGATTTTCCGACGATTACATTTGTATGGAATTCAACGCCCATTGATTTCAAGTTTGTAATTTCTCTATCAAGAATTGTTCTAGGAAGTCTGAACGGTGGAATACCATAACGCAAAACCCCGCCTAACTTGTGAAGTGCCTCAAATACAACAACTTCATGACCGGCTTTTCTTAAGTCTGCAGCCGCTGTAATACCGGCACAACCTGAACCTATGACCGCAACTTTTTTGCCTGACGGTTTAATTTCCGGCATGTCTGCTTCCGTATTATCTCCGACATATCTTTCCAGTGCTCCGATTGCAACAGGCTGGCCTTTTATACCTAAAATACAATTGCCTTCGCATTGTCTTTCCTGCGGGCAGACTCTGCCGCATACAGACGGAAGCATACTGGTTTCTCTTATTATCTGGCCTGCTTTTTCCAGATCATCATGCTTTAAAGCATCAATAAATTCAGGTATTTGAATATTTACCGGACACCCTTGAACACATTTAGGATTTTTGCAATGCAGACATCTTGATGCCTCAAGTTTCACCTGTTCAGGTGTTAAATTACTTTCCACAGGATCAAAATTTGAACGTCTTTCAATCTTATCCTGTTCTTTTACTCTTTGTCTTTCAACAACCATATTATTTATCCCCTCTTCTCTTACGACATTTTCTACAATTCTAATAAAAAAATTTCCTTTATGCAAGTTTATTACTATTATCTTTTAATATTTAACAAATTGTGATACCATGAATTGCAAAACGAATTGAGGTTAATGTGTTGTCCGAGTTTATTATTTTATTACTGTCAATCATTGTTACCGGTCTTTTAACCGGTATTGCCGCCGCAAAACATTATAAAAACAAAATAGCAGAGCTGGAAGCAGAAAATTTTAAATACAAAAACCAGGCAGAATTAAGCCAGAATTTTTTAAACGAATTAAAATTAGAATTTTCCGGAATTGCTAAAGATGCGATAAATACCCAGCAGGAAAATCTTTTGCTGCAGCATTCCGCAGATTTAAAAACCAAAATGGAACTATTTAAAGCAGAAGAAATTACTCCGCTGAATAAACTGCTCAAAGATTTTAAGACCTCAATAGACGAATATCAAAAAGCACATTCATCAGACACTGTTGAAATCAAAAATGCCGTTGCCACAGCAGAAAAATACGCAAAAGCACTAACTTCGGATCAGAATACAAAAGGAAGTCTGGGAGAAGATTTACTTGAACAGGTTTTGAATTTTGCAAACCTGCAAGAAAACATCCATTACTCAAAACAGGTTTCTACACCGAACGGAAAACCCGATTTTATTATTCATCTTGATAATGATAATCATATTATTATTGACTCAAAAGTAATACTAAAAAAATATCTTGAATACAGAGAATCAGAAAATGACGGTGCAAAACAAGAATTTATAAATGATATCATACTTTGCATAAACAATCTTGCCAAAAGGCATTATGAAACTATTGAAACAATCAATCAGCCGGGATTCATTATGCTTTATATTCCTGTTGAACCGTGCATTAACTTGATTTATACGGATCGTGATTTCCGAAAAGTTATAGAACTTGCAAACTCTAATAATATTGTAATAATCGGTACAGCATCGCTAATTGCAGTTTTGCGGCTCATCAACAAACTCTGGGCTTCCAGAACTCAAGAAAAAAATATAAATAACATTATAGCCTGCGGCGAAAAACTGTACAACAATATAACACTGCATGCTCAAAGCCTGATGAATATTAAAACCTCAATAGACAAAACTGCAGAAACAATCCAAAAAGAAATAAACAGATTTACCGAAAGAAATAACGGAAGTATTTTTAAAGAAGCAGAAAATTTGATGAAATACGGGATTCTGGCAAAAGAAAACTCAAAGAAAAAAACTGCCGTTATCCCCGATGAATTTTTAAACACAAACAATTCTGAGTTAATAGGAGAAATAAATGAGTAATAATTTTGAAGAAAACAACAAATTTTTCAATACAGACGGCACAATCAACAGACGAACATTTATTACAAATTTACTGATAACAGAAATTTTTGAGGCTCTGGTCTATTCAACTCCAATGCTTATATTACTAATAATAAATCCTGATATTACGAGCAGTATAATGAAATCTGCCATACAGACCGGAATGTTTCCTCGCTGGCTGGCTATATACTGTTTTGTTGTCTGGATTATGAAAATAGGACTGTTATATCCGAGCATCGTAAAAAGAATCCGTGATATTACCGGAAATTATGATAATACAAACTGGGTTTTTGCGGTTCTGGCTTTTTCGGTGATGGCTTTTCTACCCGCACCGCCTGCAATAAGACAAATTTTATCTTCTGTACCTTTTGTAATTGCAATCTGCCTTATGGTACTAAAAGGCAGGATTTCCGGAGAGCGTCCGAAAAGCGAGATATTCAAATTCAACTGGGGAGCAATGTTCGGCACATGGATATGGGGGGTAATCAACAAAAGTTACATTACTCTTTTGTCCATTCCGTTATTTTTCACAACAGGTTTTATTCCGTTTATGATTATCTGCGGAATAAAAGGAAATGAATGGGCATATAAAAATTCCGAAAAAACTCTTGAAGATTTCCATAAATCACAGTCAAAACAAGCGGCAGCCTTTTCTGCGATAATACCCGTTGTATTTATTCTCTTCCTGTTTTTTGGCTCAATTACAGGCTTAATTGCATTCGGAAAATATTTAAAGAAAAATCCGGAAGCACTAAAAAAACTGGAGAATTATTCTCAAGAACTGATTAAATCTTCAACAGAAACAAGATTCAGCAAAATAAAATTTACCGAAAACGAGTATCAATTTTATATGAATCCCGTTGAATGGAGCAAACTGCCGCAATACGGAAAACTAAACACTTTCCATATTGCGGAAAATTATGTTATTCTCTCTGTATTCAAAGAAAACAAAGACATAAAAGATTTAATTACATACGCCAAAGAATACAGAAAAATAAAAATATACAGCACATTTAATAACGAAATACTTGCTGAATTTCATTTCAATGAACAAAAAATTAAAGATTTAACCGAAAAATACAAGAAACGGGAAATCCCGGCAAAAGAATACTGGAAGTCAATTAATCAAGGATATAAATTCAATGAACATCCAACTCTGCCGTAAAAATAAAGGTTATATTTTATGGAAGTATTAGAATTTATCAGCGAAAAATGGTATAAACTCTCCGACAAAATAAGATTTTTGTTTGTCGGAGGGGTAAATGCCGCCATATCATATATAATTTTTGCAATATCAGTCTTTATCCTTGGAGAAGAACACTATCAAGCCAGTGTAATCCTGCAATGGTCACTATCCTCAGTGTTTTCATATCTAAATCAGAAGTTTTTGGTGTTCGGAACAAAAGGAAATTACATAAAAGAATATCTGAAATGCTGCTCAACATGGGCGATAAGTTACATATTAAATGTCATAATACTCGAACTTCTTGTCAGATTTGCAATAAAAAATGTTTATCTGTCACAATTTATTTCAATATTTCTGGTTTCAGTTGTCACCTATGTATTATTTAAATACTTTGCCTTTCGCCGCAAATAACAAAACAAAAAACTTGTTACCTCAAAGAATTCCATAAAAGTCTTTTCAACTTTCTTATTAATGGAATATTATCAACATTTTTATCACCTTTAACAGTGGTCATTTTATATTCATCAGGCTGAACTGTTCTTGAATATTTTATATCCGCAGGTCCAAAAAGCATGGCATATACAGGTTTGTAGCCGTCAGGTATCTCCAGAAATTCGCACAAATCAGGGAATAGTTTTATACACATCTGTGCAAAACCGCACCAGCATGTACCTATACCTAAAGTTTGAGCATAGAGTTCAAAATAACTCAATGCAATAATTCCGTCTTCATTTGCACACGGAGCAGAAATAGGAGAAGACACAACAATTAAATGCGGAGCATTTCTATATATGACATCTTCACCGTTTATTATAGCCTTTTTATATCTGTCAAACTTTCTGGAAATTAATTTATTTCCGCCGTTTACCAGCAGTTTTTTCAGTTTGTTATTTGTACGGTTGCGGAACCTGTCCATAACATCAACATCATCAATAATTGCAAAATGCAAATTATGATTATTACATCCGGTCGGAGGAAAAATAAGCATTTCTTTAAGTTTTTGAATTAATTCAGGAGAAAGATTTTCATGTTTATAATTTCTGCAGCTTCTCCTTGATTGAATAAGGTTTAACAAAGAATCCGATTGCGGCAGATTATCACAAGAAACTGAATTTTCCGGTTGTTTATCAAGAATTGAAATCGCACCGGCAGGACATATCGCAAGACAGTGCTGGCATTTCAAACAAGAACTTTCATCCTGCGGCAGAATTTGCGGGATTTTATCCGCATTCAACTTAATAATCTGAGAAATACAATCTTTTTCACATAATCCGCAGTGAATACATTTATCAGCATCAACAGTAAAATTAATATTAGTCATATACACCCCCGAACAATAATAACATAACAATACACAAAAACAAACACCAGTGATTAGGGAGTTATAAACGACTTCAGAGTGACAAAAGGCGGCTCCTTCCTGACATGGGGAAGGTCGGAATGGGGAGTTTCCCGTAAAGGTTTCTTTCTTTTTGTCTTTCTGAACAGCGCAGCGTGATTCAGAATCCCCTGCAACTCCTGCCAATGCGTCACTCCGATTGGATTTTCGGTAGGGCGATGCGTGAACGAAAGCGAACT
>CALUYV010000015.1 GCA_944325095.1 Candidatus Gastranaerophilales bacterium
ATCTGCAACATTTTACAATTTTATTCTTCTTTTAAACCTTTCCGTTTATAGAAATCTTCAATAAATCCGGTATTAAATTTGCCGCTTACAAAGACCTCATCTTCAATTATTGCCTGATGGAACGGAATTGTTGTTTCTATACCCGTTACAACATACTCTTTCAAGGCTCTATACATTCTGCGGCGGGCTTCATTTCTCGTTTTACCCCAGCAGATAAGTTTACCTATCATAGAATCATAATACGGCGGAATTTCATAATCCTGATAAACATGTGAATCAACCCTGACTCCAAATCCGCCCGGTGCCAGATAACCGGTAATTTTACCCGGATTCGGCATAAAGTTTTTCATAGGATTTTCGGCGTTAATTCTGCACTCTATTGCGTGACCTTTCAGATGAATATCATCTTGTGTATATGAAAGTTTTTCGCCGGACGCAACAAGTATCTGTTCTCTAACAAGATCAACACTTGATATCATTTCAGTTACACAGTGCTCTACCTGGATTCTTGTATTCATTTCCATAAAATACCACTTGCCGTCATGGTCAAGCAAAAATTCGCAAGTTCCGGCACCTTCATAATTTATAGCTTTTGCGGCACGAACTGCTGCTGCACCCATTTCTTGTCTTGTCTGTGCATCAATTGCAGGGGACGGAGCTTCTTCAAGCAGTTTCTGATGCCGTCTTTGGATTGAACAATCCCTTTCGCCAAGGTGAACAACATTCCCGTAACTGTCGCCAAGTATCTGCACCTCAATATGACGAGGATTTTCAAGATATTTTTCTGCATAAACATCAGGATTACCGAAGAAATTTTTTGCTTCAGCCTGACAAAGGCTCATATTAATTTCAACCTCGGAATCATCACGGCAAATTCTCATCCCTTTTCCGCCGCCGCCTGCTGTTGCTTTCAAAATAACAGGATAGCCGACACGATGAGCAAATTCCTGAACTTCTTCTACAGTATTCACAATACCTGTGCCCGGAGTAACCGGAACATCATTTTCAATCATTGTTTTGCGGGCAGTTGCTTTATCACCCATTTTTCTCATCGCCTCAGACGACGGCCCGATAAATTTTATTCCCTGTTTTTCGCAAATCTCGGCAAAATCCGCTCTTTCGGACATAAAACCATATCCCGGATGTATTGCATCAGCACCGGAAACCATAGCCGCAGACATTATTGCAGGAATACTCAAATAACTGTCCGCACTTTTTGCAGGCCCGATACAATAAGCCTCTGTAGCAAGCCTTACATGCAATGAATTTGCATCTGCCTGCGAATATATCGCAACAGTAGGAATACCTATCTCTCTGCACGCTCTGATAATTCTTACAGCAATTTCGCCTCTGTTGGCAATTAAAACTTTTCTAAACATTAAATATCCCTTATCCAAAAAAGAAGTGAACAGAAATTAACTATTCACTTCTTTAATTTACACTACTCTACATATAGCAGAACCTGTCCGAATTCAACAGGCTGCCCGTCTTCTACACAAATTTCAGTAACAGTACCGGAAACTTCCGATTCAATCTCATTCATCATTTTCATTGCTTCTACAATACAAACGATATCGCCTTTTTTAACAGTTGAACCGACAGTTACGAAAGGTTCAGCATCTGGCGACGGAGATTTGTAGAAAGTTCCAACCATTGGAGATGTAATAGGAGTTCCCTTTGATGCCTTTTGAGCAGCAGGTTCTGCCGGCTGCTCGCTGACAGCAGGAACTGCTGCCGGAACAACAGGAGCAGCCTGAGGTGCTGCAATCTGCGGAGCCGGTGCTATTACAACTTCTTTTCTGAGAGTGATAGCCTGTTCGCCATCTTCCAGAGAAATTTCCGTTAATCCTGTATCTGCTAATACTTTAGCTAATTTTTCTATATAATCTGTTTCAAATTTCATATTACTATCCTTTTTTAATGTCGAAATAAAATAATTACTGCCGGCAGAACTTAACATCTGTCTAAGTATTCATTTGTTCTTGTATCGACTCTGATAACATCACCGTTAGATACAAAGAACGGCACATTAACAACAGCACCGGTTTCAAGAGTTGCCGGTTTTGTTCCGCCCTGTGCGGTATTTCCTTTTTCGGCCGGCGGAGTATCAACAACTTCCAATTCAACATGCGCCGGAATATCTACTCCGATAATTCTGCCTTCGTGAGTTAATACCATAACATTCATATTTTCTTTAAGGTATTTGATACCTGAACCAATCTGGTTTTCTTCCACATGTACTTGATCGTAAGTTTCGTTATCCATCATTACATATGCAGAACCTTCTTTGTACAAATACTGCATTTCGCGTCTGTCCAATGTAGCCTTTGCAACTTTTTCGCCGGCTCTGAATGTCTTTTCAACAACCTGACCGGTGATAACGTTTTTTAACTTTGATCTGACAAATGCTGCGCCTTTACCCGGTTTTACATGCAGGAATTCGACAACCGTCCACAAACCGTTATCTAATTCAACTGTCAAACCTGTTTTAAAATCGTTTACTGAAATCATATTTTTCCCCTTTTACAAAACAATCATAATCTATTTTCGTTTAGAATAACACAAAAATTTAAATTTGCCAAATTTTACGCAAAATAAAGAAATGTAACAAATTTCCGCCTTTAGCGTTAAAAAAAAATAAATGTTTGATTTATTATATAAACGTTGATTATTAAATAAAAGGAGTGTATAAAAATGAAAATTTCTGCAATTTCAACAAACTGTCAAAAACCTTATTTTACTTCAAACGAAAAAGATAATTCCGGTTACGAAAACCCGATTAACAGAAAAACAGAAAGCAAACTTGCCGTATGGGGCTCTATAGGCGGAAGTGTACTGGCAGGGGCGACAGCGGCAGGAATCGGCAGTTGCTTTATCAAAAGCAACGCACCGCACAGAGCAATGAAACTCGGCGGAATCGGTACCGTTGTCGGTCTGGTTTTGATGGCGTTAACACTGCCTGCAAAACTTTACGATACAAAAGTCAGAGCATTTACAAGAGAAAAAGAAATGGATGTGTTCTCCCGTGACAGAGAATTAAAAGCCAATATTATGGATGAAGTAAATAAAGAAGTTAAAAATGAAGATATAGATTTAGACCAAAAAATCAACCATTATGCAACCGTACAGATGGCAAATAACGGAAACGGGATGTTAATAAAAGGGGCATAATTTAAATGAAAGTCGGGGCAGTATCAAGTACCAGCAATTATTATACATTCAAAGCGGACTCCAAACCTGCCGATAAAAGCAAATCTCCAATATCTAAAAGCGGAGAGAAAGCAAAACTTGCCGCTGCAACTTTTGTGGCAGGCTTAGGATTAGGTGCAAAACTTTTGTTTGAATTAATGGACGGAGATTTCATTATTGAAGATATCGGAGAAGCAGCAGACAAAATCGTCAAAAAACAGCATAAAAATGCTTCCGGCAGCAAAAAATTCCTGCTCCAGCTCGGCGCATTCGGAGGTATTCTTGCAGCATTTGTCGGGGCGGTTGCGCTTTTATACACTCTTTTTAAAGCTCCTAATATAAATTATCAGGGAAATATCAATGCCTTTAAAAAAGGAAAAGATATGGATGTTTACATAAAAGGCAACGATACGGAAAAAGAAATATACACACAGATGAACGAAAAAGCAAAAAATGCAACACCGGAAGAAAAAGCAAAATTGCAGGAACAGTACCTGAAAATGCAAATGGCAAAAAACCGCGTGCCTGAATTTGTCCGCAATTTATAATATTTTGTGATAAAATAAAATTATGATTAACAGATATTCAAGAGAAGAAATTTCAAAAATTTGGGATTTGAATACCAAATTTGATTATTATTTGAAAGTAGAACTTGCAGTTTGCGATGCATACGCAAAACTAGGAGTTATATCGCAGGAAACAGCGGATGAAATCCGGGAAAAGGCAAAATTTTCAGTCGAACGGATAGACGAAATTGAGCGGGAAGTACGTCATGATGTTATTGCGTTTTTGACCTGTGTCAATGAAAGTCTTGGAGATTTAGGACGATATGTCCATGTAGGATTGACCAGTTCGGATGTTATTGATACCGCTTTCGCACTGCAAATACAGGACAGCGGAAAAATTATCGAGAAAGATTTGGAAGATACAATCACTACACTTAAAAAACTTGCGGATAAACACAGAAACACAATCTGTATCGGCCGTTCCCACGGCATACATGCAGAAGTTATGACTTTCGGGGTGAAAATGTGTTCTTGGATTGATATTTTAGAAAGGCAGAAAGATAATTTTACGCACGCACTTGAACAGATTCGTGTCGGACAAATTTCGGGGCCTGTCGGAACATACAGCAATATTTCGCCTGATGTTGAAAAAATAACCTGTCAAAATTTGAACCTTAAACCTGCACGAATCTCCACCCAAATTATAGCAAGGGATTATCACGCATACTTTATGCAGTCGCTTGCTCTTATTGCAAGTGTTCTTGAACAATTTGCAACAGAAATAAGACATTTGCAAAGAACAGAAGTTTTGGAGCTGGAAGAAGGTTTCGGGAAAGGACAAAAAGGGTCTTCTGCAATGCCGCACAAGAAAAATCCTGTACTTTCCGAAAATTTATGCGGTCTGGCAAGAGTTGTCAGAGCAAATTCCATTGCCGCACTTGAAAATGTTCCGCTATGGCATGAAAGAGATATTTCTCACAGTTCGGCAGAAAGAATTATTTTCCCTGACAGTTTGATTCTTGTTGATTTTATGCTAAACAGATTCAATTCTGTTATGGAAAATATTGTCGTTCACGAAAAAAATATGCTCAAAAATACTGATAAATTCGGCGGTATAGTATTTTCGCAGAAAGTGCTTCTAACACTTGTTTCAAAAGGTTTGACAAGAGAAGAAGCGTATATCATTGTCCAGCGCAATGCGCTTGATGCATTTCAAAATGACGGAGATTTTAAAGCAAATCTGCTAAAAGATTCTGAGGTTAGAAAATATCTTTCAGAATCCGAAATTGAACAGATTTTTGATAAAAATTCATTTTTGAGCAATATTGATAAAATTTACAGCAGAATACTCGATTAAATTGGAATTTTCTTATGAGCGAAAGTGTATATATACATATTCCGTTTTGCAAATCAAAATGTTATTACTGCTCGTTTGTTTCATTTTGTTCAATTGAAGATAAATCAGAATATTTAAAAAGTTTGAAAAAAGAAATTCTTTCAAACTACGAAAACGAAACGCTGAAAACACTCTATATCGGAGGCGGAACTCCGTCTATACTAACCCCCTGCCAAATCGGAGAATTGATAAAATTATTCAAAACAGACGGCAGTACGGAAATCACTGTAGAACTTAATCCTGAAGATATTGATTATAATTATTTAAACGAACTCTATAATACAGGAGTTAACCGGTTAAGTTTCGGCTGCCAGACTTTTAATGATGATATTTTAAAAAAGATAAACAGGCGGCACAATTCAAAACAGGTATTGAAAACAGTTGAAAATGCATACTCAGCCGGATTTACAAATCTAAGTCTTGATTTTATTTACGGATTGCCATCTCAAACAGTTGATATGTTTATACAGGATTTGCAACAGGCTGCAAAATTAAATCTGGCACATATTTCTCTTTACGGTTTGAAAATTGAAGAAGGGTGTTATTTTTTCAATAATCCGCCGCAAAACCTTCCGGATGATGATACTCAGGCGGATATGTATATCAAAGCGGTAGAAACACTCTCAAATTCCGGCTACAAACAATATGAAGTCAGTAATTTTTCAAAAGACGGACTGTATTCAAAACATAATATGAATTACTGGAATAACGGGGAATATTACGGCTTCGGCATAGCTGCCCACGGATATAAAAACGGTATGCGCTACGAAAATTTTTCAACAATAAAAGATTATATGAGCAGTTCAATAAAAATAAAAGCCTCCCATATTTTGACAACTCAAGAAAAACTTGAAGAAGAAATATTTTTAGGATTGCGTAAAACAGAAGGGATAAATGTTGCTTCAATAAATAAAAAATATTCAATAAACTTTGAAAATAAATATAACAAAATTTTAGAAAAATATCTAGGTTTAAACCTTTTAGAAAAAACCTCATCAGGATACAAATTGACCCTGCAGGGAGTTCTGGTCAGCAATGTGATTCTTGCGGATTTTTTGGAATAATTTTATTTTACATACTTATTTGTTTTTATAATACAATAACAGTATGGATATCACAGAAAAAAGCAACATTACGCTTGAATTTGACAAAATTCGGGAAGAATTGGCAAAATATGCCAGATTTAAACAAAGCAAACAACTTTGTTTAAATCTTCTGCCGCAATCGGAACCGCAAAAAATACAGGAACAGATTTTATACACAAAAGAAGCAAAAAAAATTCTTGATTACGCAAAAGAAACACCGGTTGAATTTATTGCCGATATGACCGCAATCAAAACAAATTCCGCAGTTTCTTACCTTTCGGAAGAGGAACTCAATGATGTTGCAAAAACAATGAAATCTTCAAGATTATTAAAGAAATTCATCATTGAAAACTCGGAAGAAAACGGACAGTTGGAGCAATTAGTTTCCGGATTAATTTCCGACAAAACAACCGAAGATGAAATTTTTGAAACATTTGATGAAAATTTAAACATTAAACAAAACGCCACACCAGAATTAAAAGGATTATACTCATCTCTTAAAGACACCGAGCAAAATATAAGAGATACTATATCTTCTTTGTTAAACAACCCGAATTTTTCAAAATATCTGCAAAATAATATTTATACACAAAGAGATGAACGGGTAGTTTTTCAGGTAATTGCAGCAAATAAAACAAAAGTTCCCGGAATTATCCACGATGTATCAGCATCTTCAAAGACCTTTTATATTGAACCAGCGCAGCTTGTTCCTCTTAACAACAAAGTTAGGGAAGTTAAATCAAAAATTCACGCAGAATGTATTAAAATTCTTGTCAGATTAACAAATCTTGTTAAAGAAAGAATGGCTGCACTGGAAAAATGCGAAAAAATCATATCAGAAATTGATTTCCACTTTGCAAAAGCACGATATGCCGTAAAAATTCAGGCAATTGAACCTGAATTAACGAATGAAAAATATATATATTTTGAGAATATGAAACACCCGCTGCTTATTCTTGTAAGTGAAAATGTTGTTGCAAATAATTTCGAAATCGGCAAAGATTACAAATCTATAATCATTACAGGTTCAAACACCGGCGGAAAAACAGTTACTTTAAAAACAATCGGATTATTTATCCTCATGGCAAAATCCGGAATGTTTCTCCCTTGCACCCACGCAGTTTTATATCCGTTCAAAAATGTATTTGCAGATATCGGAGATTCCCAGAGTATTTTGCAGAGTTTATCCACTTTTTCTTCTCATATGACAAATATTATAGAGATTTTGAAACAAAGTAATGAAGATAGTTTTGTACTGCTGGATGAAATCTGCGCAGGCACCGATCCTGTTGAGGGTGCAATCCTTGCTCAACAGATACTCGAAAAACTTGCATCCAAAAATGTAATGAATGTTGCAACAACACATTACGGAGAATTAAAAGCACTGGAATATACAAACAGTTTCTTCAAAAATGCTTCTGTTGAATTTGATACCGAAACTCTAAAACCTACCTATAAACTTCTAATCGGAATCCCGGGACTCAGCAATGCGATTTCTATTGCCTCAAATCTCGGACTTGACAAAGATATTATTGATAAAGCAAAAAATATTTTAATAACCCAGAAAGATCCGGCAGTTACAGTTGTTGAAAAACTGCAGAAAACGCATCTGGAACTTTCCAAAAACCTTGAACAGGCACAGGAAATAAAAGAAAATTCACTTGAATTGCAAAAAGAATATGAAGAAAATCTTAATCAGGTGAAAAAAGATAAAAAGAAAACATTGAAAAATATCAAAATCAAATTTGATTCGGAAATAATGGAAGCAAAAGGAGAAATAAAAAGTATCCTTGAAGAATTAAGAAAAGAAAAATCAGAAAAAATTGCAAGAAGAGCATATTCAAGACTCGCAAAACTTGAAAACAACTTTAGAGCAGAAATCGATAAAGTATCTGATGCAAACAAGTATATTGAAATAGACTGGGATAAAGTTGTTCCGGGAGATACTCTTATGCTCAAAAACCTGCACCAGAAAGTAACCGTTGTATCTCTGCCTGATAAAAATAACAGACTTTTTGTAGATCTCGGGGCTATGAAAATGAAAGTAAAAAAAGACGAACTTGCAATACTTGATGACAAATACAAGGAACCGTATAAAGTTAAAATTCCGGGAACATCTTTTAATAAATTTGAACTAAAACGGCACGAACTTTCTCAAACTCTGGATTTGAGAGGATTTAGAGTTGAAGAAGCACTGGATGAAGTCGAAAGTTATTTAGATAAAGCCAGCCTTGTTAACCTTTCGCCTGTTTATATAATACACGGCCACGGAACAGGCGCACTCAAACAAGCCGTCAGAGATTTTCTGCAGACATCGCCTTATGTTGCAAAATTCAGACCGGGCGAAGATTCAGAAGGCGGTGACGGGGTTAGTGTGGTTGATATCAATTAAAAATATGCTATTATATAGTTACTTATAAAAAAAGAAAGGTTGGATTTTTATGGAACTAAGAGAACTGCGCCGGAATAACGAACTTGTTGACCTTTTCTGCACACTTGCAGAAATACCTTCGCCTTCATGCGGAGAAGAAAAAGTAATAGATTGGATTTTTCAATATTGCAAAGATAATAATATTGAATGCGAAAAAGATGATTATCAAAATTTATATATAAAAATTGCTCCGACTGATACAAATAAACCCCCGATTTTATTATCGGCGCACATGGATGTAATTGGAGATGATTCACCTGTTATTACTTATTTAGACGGCGACTTAATAAAAGCAAAAGACAGAACTCTCGGAGCCGATGACAAAGCAGGAGTTGCCAATGCATTGTATTTTGCAAAATTGTTAAAAGACAGAAAAGATTTAAAACACGGCGGATTAGAAATTCATTTCACCCGTGATGAAGAAAACGGAATGACAGGAATAAAAAATACGGATTTTAACAAAATCAATTCCAAATATGTTCTGGTTTTAGACAGTGACGCTCTCGGGCAATGTCTTATTTCCGGGGCAAGTTATGTTATGGTAGATTTAAAAATTTCGGCTCCGAAAGGCGGACATTCAGGAAATGATATCGGAGATAAAACAAGAGAAAATGCCGCCAAACTTATTGCTGATTTAGTTTCCGAGATGCCGCAGGGAGTTTTCTACTCCGAAGACGGCAAAGTTGTTACCTCCTGCAACATCGGCGGAATTACATCAGGAGATTTGAATGTCACAAATGTAATTAATACCGATGCTCACGCAACATATTCAATTAGAAGTTCTAGAAAAGACAAAGAAAACGAACTCATTGAAATGATGAAAAGTTCAGTCGATATATTTAATAAAGAATATCAGGGAATTGCAGCTGCGTCTATAACATTCACGGAAAAAATGCCTATGTTTGAAAAAAATGAAGATAATACAATTCCTGAACTTTTTGAAAAAACAGCAAAACAACTCGGCATAGAACCTGAAATTTCATCATTCCATGCCGGTGCGGAAACCCATATTTATGCAAACAAAACAAATGCAAAAGGCGAAAGATTTTCTCCGTACCTTATAGGACTTGCAACCGTTTGCAATATGCACTCTGCAAGGGAATATGTTGATTATAAAACAATGCTCAAAGGTCAGGAATTATTACAGGCATTTTTTGAGGCTTTTAATAAATAATGCAGTTAGTAAAATTAAACCTCGCAAGAAATTGTTTAAAATACTTAATTCGCACATACGGGATAAATGAAATATTTATCCCGTATTATACTTGCCCTGCAGTATGGATTGCTGCAAGAGAAGAAGGCTGCCGGATTATATTTTATCATATTGATAAAAATTTTTATCCCGTTAACCCATTCCCTCAAAATGCATATATTATTTACACAAATTATTTTGGAATGTGCAGCGAAAACTGCCGGAAACTTGCCGCCAAATACAAAAATCTGATAATTGATAATTCGCAGGCATTTTATAATCCGCCGGAAGGTCTTGCTTCTTTTTATTCTCTGCGAAAATTCTTCAATGTTCCGTCCGGTGCTTTTTTATATACCCGAAAACTATCACAAGAAAATTTTGAACAGGATAATCTGAACCTTAATCCGGCAAATTTTCATAACAATTACACAGATTTTGTAAAAAACGAATTAACACTGAATAAAGAAAAATCAATAAAGAATATCTCCGAATTATCAAAAAAATTATTTGAGAAAATTGATTTTGAAAAAGATAAAAATACTCGAATTTCCCTTTTTAAAGAATATAAAAAGATATTAAACAAAGATAATTATATAAAACTTTCACCGGATGAAAATGAAATTCCGTACTGTTATCCGTTTTGTCCGAAAAAAGATTTATATAAAGAAAAAACACTGAAAAATAATATTATTTTACTAAAATTATGGAAAAATTATCCGCCGAATATGCCGGAAGCAACTCTAAACAACACAGCAGCACTGCCGTTGAATGATATTCAATATGCACAAAAAATACTGCAAATATTTAGTGAAAAATAATATTATATATTTTTTCGTTTCATAAATGATATCATCGGAATAACAAAAATACATGCAACCGCAAACAGTCTGAAGGTATCAATATATGCCCAGAGTGTAGATTGCTGGATTAACTGGTTATATAAAAGTCCTTTTGCGGCATAAGTAGCGGAAGCAAGATCCGTACTGCCGATAAAAGTGCTCGTATAAGCCTGTAATCTTTCGGTAAAAGCAGAATTCAATTCGGATAATTTTCCAACCATCATATACTGATGAATCTGTGCAAATCTGGAAATACAAGTTGTTACAAGAGATGTTCCGATTGCGGCACCGACATTTTTTAACAAATTCTGCACTCCGCTTGCGTTTGTTAATTGATCATTTCTCAATGTCCGGCAGGATAATTCGACAAGAGGAACCATCGCCATTACCATCCCGAGTCCGAATAAAAAGTTAGGAAAAGCAATATTTGCAAGCGAAATCTGCAAATTGATTTCTCCAAATGCCAGACCCCCGATAGCAAGAATAATAATTCCCATCGTTACCATTTTCCGCTCTCCGATTTTGGTAATAAACAGTGCGCTGAAAATAGTAGCAGCAAGACATCCCGCTCCCCGCGGCACCATAGAAATACCGCTTAAAAATGAGGTATAACCCATCATATTTTGAAGCATTGATGGTAATATTGCACTTGATGCCATCATTACACCCATCAAAACAACCTGTATCAAAGTTCCGAAAAAGAAATTCCTGTTTTTCATTATAGATAAATCAACAAGAGTATTTTTTCTGGTGAATTGGGATATCAAAAATAAAATACCCGACACACAGGAAATACCGGTCATCCAGCAAACCCAGGCGGATCCGAACCAATCCGCATCATTACCTTTATCTAATACTATTTGTAAAAGTACAAGCCAGACCGCCAAAAATGCAAAACCTATAGCATCAAATTTAACTCCCTTTTGTTTTTTTGCATAAGGCGGCTCTTCCAGAAGTTCTTTTGCCATTGCAAGAACAATAAAACCTATCGGAATATTAATATAATATATATAAGGCCACGACCAATTTTCTGTAATCCATCCCCCGAGTGCCGGCCCGATAATCGGAGCAAATACAACCCCCAGCCCGAATAAAGCCATTGCTTGAGGCCGCTGTTCTTTAGGGAAACTCTCCATCATTATGGATTGACACAACGGTAATATCGCACCGCCGCCAAGCCCCTGCAAAAATCTCGCCAGAACCATCATAATTAATGAATTGGCAACCCCGCATAAAAATGATGATATCGTAAAGATAATAACACTCATCAAGAAGAAATTTTTTCGCCCGAATAATTTACACAAAAAATCAACGGCAGGAATAATAATACCGCTCGCAATCAAATAAAATGTCAAAACCCAGGTTGCTTCATTATGGCTGCACGAAAAAGAACCCGCCATATATGTTAAGGCAACATTTGAAATTGTTTCATCCAGTGCATACATAGCAACCGCAAGCATTAACGGGGCTGAGATTAACCAGGGATTTCTTTTGGGATGCCACTCCTCCGAATTCATTGTCCCTTCTTGTTTTATAACTTCTTCACTCATCTTATCCTACTCAAATACAATTTTATTTATCTTTTCTATTTTTTCTCTAAAATCTCTCAAACCTTGAATCATTTTATCTATATCAACTTCGGAAATCATTGATTCATATTGATCTATAACAGGTTTCATCTTTCCGACAATATTGTCATATAAATTTTTGCCGGATTCCGTAACAACGGCAATTTTAATCAATTTTCCGTCACGTTCTTTGACATGTCTTTCTACAAAACCTTTTTCCTCCAAAGACATAATAAACCTGCCGGTATGCGCTTTACCTTTCAACACAAGACGCGCCAAATCAGCCTGCGACAATCCCGGTCTTGCAATAATAGTATCCAGTATGGAAAACTCCTCAAGTGAAATCTCATTCGTAAGAGTTTCAAGTAATCTTTTTGCATTTTCATGACATATCCGCGCCGTTAATTCAATCTCATACGGAAAACTTTCTATATAAAATGTCTTTTCCATTTACCTTCCCAATCTTTCTTTCATTCGTTCCATGTATATATCTTTGCATAGATATTTCTACCTGTCAAGTAATAAATACTACGCTCCGTTGCAGATATAACGGGTAAAAATGTTATCGGATACAATAAAATATTTTTCAATAATTAAACAATATATTTTTGTAAAATCAGTTTTTTCAATGCTTTAGCATGAACTGCATCAGGACAAATTTCTAATAATTTTTCCAAGTAAACAAGACTTTTATGATAATCTCCGAGTTTTTTATACGCAGCCGCCATTGCATACAAAGCATCAACAAATTTTTCATCAAGCGACAGTGCTTTTTCTAAATCGTTCACCGCTTTATGAATATCTGCCATGGAAGAATTTTGATTCGACAAAATAATTTTAGCCCGATTGTAATATGCATCTGTCATTTTATCGTTAAGTTGAATTGCTTTGGTGTAATCAAGCATTGCTTCATCATAATTTTCCAGTGCCTGAAATGCGACCGCTCTGTAAAAATACGGGATTTCCCAATCTTTTTTAAGTTCAAGAGATTTGTTTATATTCTCAACAGCCTGCTCATATCTGCCGTTATTAATATCATAAATCCCGTTATCCAAATAATACTTATAATCAGTCATATTTTATCCTTTAATCAACTTGAATAACAAGCATTATAATATAAAATAAAAAACTTGTGGACAACAAATTAAAGAAATCTTATAATTAAAAATAGAGGAGTGTGCACAATGGATAAAAAAATATATTCAAATCTTGCATTGTTTTTTACCGCACTCATCTGGGGTTTGTCTTTTGTCGCCCAGAAAGCAGGAATGGATTATGTAGGACCGTTCGGATTTAATTTTGTAAGAAGTATTCTCGGCGGTTTTAGTCTTATTCCGGTTATTTTTATTGCAAAAATTATTCAAAAAGACACCCGTACAAAAGAAATAAAACACGAACAGCATATAAATCTTGCAAAAGCGGGAATATCCTGCGGGGCAGTCCTATTCACCGCAATGTCAATACAGCAGTATTGTATGCTTTATGCAGGAGCCGGCAAAGCAGGATTTATTTCATCGCTTTATATAATTTTCGTACCTATAATTTCAATGATTTTCGGGCACAAACTTTCAAAGGCGGTAAAAATCAGTGTCGGAATAGCACTCATAGGTTTGTATCTGTTATGTTATAAACCTCACAGCGGAGCATTCAGCCTGTATGATATGCTGCTTTTAATCGGAGCATTTTTCTACGGTGTACACATCCTTGTCGTAAACCATTTTTCAGGAAAAGTTAACGCAACAAAAATATCATGCCTGCAGTTTTTTGTAGTCGCAATTTTGTCGCTTCCGTTGATGCTTATATTTGAAAACACACCGCCGGAAGCCTTCATAGCCGGATATGTTCCGATACTTTATGCCGGAATTTTAACCTGCGGTGTTGCTTATACCCTGCAAATCTTCGGGCAAAAATACACACCTCCGACAGTTGCTTCGCTCATTATGTGTTTGGAATCTGTTTTTGCCGTACTCGGAGGCTGCACCATTTTGCATGAAACAATGACTCTGAAAGAAATTATAGGCTGTCTGTTTATGATAAGCGCAGTTATTCTTTCTCAAAGCCAAGGGACTCCAAGACTTTCTCCGCCAGAAGAAGAGAGGACTGCGGATTCTGACCGGTAATAATATTACCGTCAACACAAACAAATTCCGTCCACGGCTCACCGTGTTCAAACACAGCCCCGAGTTCTCTTAATTTTGTTTCTAAAAGAAACGGAACTTCTTTATCAAGTTTTACAATATGTTCTTCATGATTTGTAAATGATGTAACTTTTTTATCTTTCAGAATTGAATCCCCGTTTTTATCCCTTGCAAGAATCAACCCTGCAGGCCCGTGGCATACCGCACTGATTACTTTTCCTGATTCATAAAAATATTCTACGATTTCTTTCAATGAAACATCATTTGCCAGATCAAACATCGGCCCGTGCCCGCCCGGCAAAAATAAAGCATCAAAAATTTTATAATCAATTTCATCTAATTTTGATGTTTCGCGCAATATTTTTATACAATCATCCCACTCAACAGGATTTGAGCAGGACATACTGTTTTCATCAACAGGAGATAATCCGCCTTCCGGACTTGCTGTTAAAACATCATACCCGCAAGATTTAAAAACCAGATAAGGTACTGCATATTCTTCAAGCCACACACCTGTTTCTTTTATTGCTGAATTATTATCCCCGTGAGAATTTGTCGTTACTATAAGTATTTTTTTATTTTGTTTGGACATAATTAAACTCCTTTTTCAGAAATTTAATCCGAACAAAAAAATATTTTATCCCCCGGTTGAAGATATTTATTGATATAAAACAACACTAAACGGGAACTATTATAAATAGCATTTACGCTCTTCGCCTGTCACACCGGCATATAATTCAACAAACTGTTTAGCAGGACTTGCTTCAATTTTTTGGAGCAGAACTTCTTCTATCTGGAAAAACCCGACATCACCCGACATTTCAACAGTAATTCTTATAGGTTTTCTTTCTCCGTGTTTAATACTTATACGCTCGATTGCATGGGCAGAATATTTATGAATATCACCGACTCTCGGAGTTGTACTTATTGACATAGGAATTCTGGCACGGCCTTTAGTCATATCGCAGCCATCCGCAATTAAAATAATCCCTGCTTCTGTTGAATGAATTTTGCGAGAACCCATATGTCCGATTATGGCTTCAGTTGCCACGGATTTAATTATTACGCGTCTATGCAAATCCTTCGGGAAAATATGCATTAAAGTTCTTTCTATAATCGGCTGTGCTAAAAGTACAGACATTTCTTCATGTCCCTGTCTGCCGACAGCCATACCCAAATCGTGCATTAAACCGGCAAGAATAACCGCACACATACTGTCTTCGAATGTGCCAATTTCCTCCTGCTCCAGTGATGTCTTAATGCCGAAATCGTGTAATATATTCAGCATTTTTATACCGTTGCCGACAACCTGCCGCATGTGAACCGGCCCATGGTCATTATAGCCAAGCCGTCTTATTGAAACATTATTTGCATACTCCTGCATTTCTTGAAGTTCTGCATCCGCAAATAAATATTTCACCATTTCTAAACATTCGGGGCGGTCTTTTAATCTGCCTTCAATTTTTGCTTCTGTTGCCAGTTCTTTTGCTGATTTCATATTTGTCCGTTTTGTAAATTAATATATTACTCTGTTTCCATTAATATATTAACCCATTTTTTTGAAAAAAGTAACCCCCTTCAAGGGAATTGTTTTATTACTTAAATATCTTATCAACTATTGAGGCAATAATACCTCTTGTTTTAAACGGTTTATTCAAAGATTCAATTATATTTTCTCTCTGCATATTAACCTGATATGCTCTGTACCAATTCCTTACCGATTGTACAGGATTCTCAGCGGGAGTTCCGGAAACTTTTGTCAGAATATTATAATAATCTCTGTCTAAATTATCAATTATCGGTTTTTTAGAATTTCTTGCAACAAATCTTCTTTCTTTAGTTGCACAAATAGCAGCATTAACAATTTTTTCTATTTTCATTTATATCTACACTTTCTATATAGGGGTACGGGGGGAAAAACCGGTCTGATTAAATTCAGACCGGTTTATTTTACTTATTTTTATTTATTAGTGGCAGCAAGAGCAAGAACCACATTCACAAGCAAGTGTATTTTTTGCTTCTTCCAAACGAACTTTAATACGTCCATCTACTGCAATACCTTCACCTGTTTTTTCAGAAATCAATAACGGGTTGATATCCAACTCATCAATGAAGTTAAAATCGTGAACAAGTTGAGATAATCTCAACAGAGTTTCTTCAATTTGTTCCATTTGTGCAGGTGTTGTACCTCTTGCACCTTCTAACAATTTATATGCTTTAACGGATTTAATCATTTCTTTAGCATCAACATCAGTCAACGGAGCAATTCTAAATGTTACATCTTTCATAACTTCAATAAATACACCGCCTAAACCGAACATCATCATAGGGCCGTATTGAGGATCTGTTGCAATACCGCAAACCATTTCACGGTTGCCTTTTACCATTTCCTGAATAATCACGCCTTCCAATCCGTCAATCAAACCTTTTTCGGTTAATTTAGAGATTAAATCACGATATTCTGCTCTTAACTGTTCTTCAGACTGAATATTTACTCTTACACCGCCGACATCTGTTTTGTGAGAAGTTGTTTTTGAAGTCATTTTCATTACAACAGGATATCCGATTGAATTTCCGATTGTAATTGCTTCTTCTTCGGTTGTTGCAAAACCTGATTTACAAACTCTGATGCCGTAAGCGTCTAATACATCAATTGATTCACGTGTGGTCAATTGAGCACGATCTTCCGATAATGCTTGTCTGATAATTTTCTTTGCTCTTTCAGTATCAACATCATAAACAGGAATTTTGCCTTCCGGTCTTTCCATCCACAATCTCTGCTGATTAAGTCTGTTCAAGCCGTCTGCTGCTTCTTCCGCATACATAAAGAACGGAACATTAACATCCATATCTGACAATTGAGAGAAGAATTCACTCTTAGTCATAAATACACCGATAACCGGTTTTTCCGGATGTTCTGCTTTAATTTCCATAACAGCCTTAGCAACATCGATATCTTTCAAACCTAAGAACGGCAGATAGATTACAATAATCATATCAACATTTTCATCTGCAATAACAGTTTCCAGTGTCTGCTTGTAGTGTTCAATAGGTGCTGATGCAATCATATCAATAGGGTTTTTTACAGATGCTGCAGAAGGTAAGAAACTTCTTAATTTTTCTTTTGTAGCATCAGTAATTTTAGCCATCTGCATACCGTATTCGCAAACAGCATCAGTAGCCATAATACCAGGGCCGCCTGAGTTTGTAATAATTGCTACTCTGTCGCCTTTTGGAATAGGGCAGTTTGCAAATACTTTTGCTGTTGCAAACAGATTTTTCAAAGAGTATTCTCTGATAACACCTGATTGCTGCAATAATGCGTTAGCTGCCTTATCTGCACCTGCCAATGATCCTGTGTGAGATGATGCAGCTGATGCTCCAGCTGCTGAACGACCAGCCTTAAGAGCAAGTACAGGTTTTTTCTTAGAAATTCTTGATGCAAGTTTTCTGAAATTTGAAGGATTCTGGATTGATTCCATATAAAGAAGAATCTGCTCAACATCTTCTTCATTTTCCCAGTATTCAAGAGCAGTTTCAGCATTGACATCTGCCTGATTACCTATTGAAATAAACTGTGCAAAACCGAGGTTAAGGTCTTTTAATATATTCAAAATACCTCCGCCTAAAGCACCGGATTGTGAAACAAAACCGATATTGCCGCGTTCAGGCAAAGATTCTGCAAAACATCCGTCCATTCTGATATCAGGGTGAGTATTTACAACACCGAGGCAGTTTGGACCGACGCATCTCATACCGTATTCTCTTACTTTTTCAAGTAATTGTTTTTCAAGTTCTGCACCTTCTTTACCGGTTTCTTTAAAACCAGCTGTTATTATACATAAACCTTTAATTCCTTTTTCGTGGCATTGATCTATTGTACCGAGTACAAATTTCGCATTTACAACAATAATTGCAAGATCAACTTCTCCAGGAATATCATTTACTGTCTGATATGCCTGTAAACCTTCTATAATCCCGCCTTTAGGGTTAACCGGATAAATTTTTCCGTTAAATTTGTACTCCTGTAATCTTTTCATAATGTCAGAACCGATTGTGTGTTCTTTCGTTGAAGCACCGACAACCGCAATTGACTTTGGTTTCATAATTTTGTCTAAAATGTTCATGTTTTGTCCTTTCCTCATAATTTACATGATTATATTTCATCTTCATCTTGTAATGATTTTAGAAATTTGTTACCTATATTTTTAAAAAAGTCTTTAACATTTACTGTTTTTGAAGCAAATTTGTCATTATAGGAATTAATAGTTTCCCTGGCAACTGCAGCATATAAATCTGTTGTACTGTCGCCCTGATCAAGTGCCTGAGCATTTGTTATAATGTTTTTTATAAAAGGTTTATTTTTTCTGCCCGCATGCTGCATTTTTTGAGCAACAAAAACAATCGAATCACCTTTAAAATCCTGTTTTATAAATAAATCAAAAGGCTTGTCGCAAAGTTCTTTTGATATGGAATCATAAGCCTTTCTTACATATTTGCAAGGATTATAACTCAAGTCATTAACAATATTTATACGACCCTGAAAAGTCTGGTTATTTGATTGTACATTTGAGATGGCTGGTACTTGCATAATTTTTACTCCTTAAACTTTAGTATCCGTTAACAATCCACTCTCTCACTCTTAAATCAGCCCCGAGATTTTTGGCAATTTTTGCACATGCCAAAATATCAAGCCTTCTGCCTTTATATCCGTCAACAACAGAAGCAACTGTATGAATACCTGACTCAACACAACACTTGATAAAATTTTTAACTTCATCATAAGCATTTTCAAATTTTGGCTGTGAAAGTTCATCATACTCTGCGGATGTAGAACCGTTCAAACTTACGGAAATTTCATCAATCAGTCCTTTAAGTTCAGGGGCGATATTTCTTTTATACACATAATTTGCGTGTCCGTTTGTATTAATTCTTATTTTGGTCTGCGGGTAATTATCTTTAATATATTTTGCGACAGTTTTTAAAATATCAAGTTTGAGCAAAGGCTCGCCGTATCCGCAAAATACAACTTCATTTTTATAACCGCCGTGCGCAAAAGACTGTAATATTTTATTGAATTGCTCAATTACATCTTCCGCACCAAAATCCTCACTATCAAGCCACAATTTCTGTCCGCAAACATCATCTTTATCTTTTCTCAAACAGAAAATACAATCATTTGTGCAGCGATTAGTGAGATTAATATATATTTTATTTTCCAGTGTATAAACCAGAATATTTGACATGTCATATCCTTTCGTACACTATTATTATCGTACGCACAATATCAAAATACAAGAATATATTTTTAAATATATCATTATAAATTTTCGTCAGCTTCGTAAGTTAAAATTGTATAATTATCAATATCCTTTTTCTTTATCAAAAATTTCGGTTTTCTGGCATCTCCTGAGGGCTGGTGCCCTTGTTTAAATTCAGACAAAACTTCATTCATATTAACTTTGTTTAATTCAAGAATCGCCATCTTTTTAAACCGCACCGAATGCTTCATTCTTTCTTTATATGAAATATGTCCGCCTATTTCATAGTGTTCACCCGTAAGTTCCATACGCATTATTGCCATTTCAGAATTTCTTGAAGTATCTTTTATCGTTTCATGTTCATAGATTATATACCAGAGTTTTTCATTTGATGAAATCGCTTCCAGAACATTTTTTTGATCATTCCCCGGAGCATCTTTTTTGATAATATCTGAAGATTTTAAATCACCGTAAAACTTACCGCCGTCAAATCGCAAATCAAAATCAAGCCTGCCGGATTTGTTTTTGTTTCCTGTATAAACAATCTCTGTAATCTTTTCTTGTTCTAAAAATTTATTAAAAAGAAATTCAAGATACCAGCCTGCCCATTCTGTTTCTTTCCACTTTGCCCAGCCTGCTTCCTTCATTTCGGAAATTGCTTCCTGAGCAGTTATCCATTTATTAAAAGGAAACCTTGCATTAAAATTTTTAAAAATCTCAAGCAAAGAATTTCCTTTTACCTGACCGGTTAAATATTGTTTAAAATTTTGTGCGGCAACAACTGTAATATGATTTTTATTTTTGTCGATTTTTTCAAAAATACCATTTTCAACCGCCTGGTAAATATCATTTGAATAAACATGCGCAGCACTGGAATTGCATTTATTTTTCAGATAATCATCCGTATTAAACTCTGCAAAAAGAATTATATCGTTATAATGATAAATACCAATCAGTCTTATATTCGTATTTGGTTTGTTTTTATATTCATTATAAAAATCTTTAAACCATTGTTTCAACTGGCATCGTTTTTTAAACAGCGGATGAGGATTTCCTAAATATGTAATAGAGGATGTCAAAAAATATTCTTTTATTTCGCTGCCGGTATATACATAAATCGTCTTTCCGTTATAGTTTTCAATTTCGCAGCCTGTACCGAGATATTTTTTATAAACATTCAAAATATCCTCCCGTTTAGTCAGCGGCTGGTCATAATCCAGAACAATTGTTTTGTCATTATTAATCTGCTCGTTTTTGACAGATTGTTTTTGTTTTTTAATCATAAAACTCCTTAACCGCTTACGCAATCAAACAACTGCTTTGCAAGATATTCCACACAATTCACATTGACTGCATTGCCAAACTGTTTATAGGCCTGATGGTCATTGGAATTCGGAATAAAAGTATCCGGAAAACTCTGTAATCTTGCGACTTCCCGCGGAGTTAAACGTCTTTTGTAACGGCCGATAATAGGAATATGAACCATTGCAACCAGCGCAGGAAATGTATCCGGTCTTTTAACCCTTATTCCTGACGGTCTGAATTGAATTATTCCATCCCAGATAGTCGAAATACTTTCTCCTGCCTGCCATTCAAATTTTCTTTCCGTTGGAGTGAAATCCTCAAGATAATCCCACTTTTTAAGCCATTTATCAAGAAATTTTTTATTGTTTAAATAAAGATTTCTGTTTTTGCGGCAAAAGTCCGCTTTCCATTTCGGATACTCATCAAGGCTGTAATCCTGGCCAAATTCAAAAGACCATATAGGAAAACCTATAACTTTTTCTTTTATTCCGTTATAAAACTCATCCCAGCAGGTAAGAACCTTATTTTCATGCTCGCTTATTGAATACTTTTCATCGGCAGATTCTTCAAGAATCCCGCTTTGATATATATTTAATGCAGTTTTATCTTTTCGAGGAATTACAACATTTATTTCCTCGCTGTAAATATCCCTGCGAACTCCGAGAATATAAACCCTTTCTCTTAATTGCGGCACACCTAACTGATGCGGGCTCATTATAACCGGTTTTATATTGTACCCCAGCTCTTCCAGCGTACCTTTTATAACATTCCATGTATTACCTTTATCATGCGACATAAGATTTCTCACATTTTCAAGCATAATAAATTCAGGTTTGGTACTTTTTAAAATTCTGACAATTTGAAAAAATAAAGTCCCTTTTGTTTCATCAGCAAACCCCATCTGCTTGCCGGCTTTTGAAAATGCCTGACAAGGAAAACCTCCGCAAAGCACCTGATACTGCGGAATTTCAGTTTCAGACAGTTTTGTAACATCAAGATTTGAATCTATATTATAATTTTCCATATAGGTTTGAATTGCATATTCATCAATTTCGGAAGCAAGCACACAAACTCCGCCCAGAGCGCACATTGCCTGATGAAATCCGCCTATACCCGAAAATAAATCTATAAATCTAAACCCTCTTTTTAGCATTATCCCTCTAACTTAATCCAATTGATCATAAACCCTGCGAACCTCTTTTATATCCTGCCACATAAGCCATTTTGGAGAACCTTTTTCTCTGCTGTCATTACGAAGCAGGTAAGACGGATGAAATATAGGCATCATTTTTGAAAAATACGGGCCTTCAAACCATTTTCCCCTTATTTTTGTTATTCCTAATTTTGTATCAATAAAAGAATGAACCGCAACTCTTCCGCAAAGAAGAATTATTCTCGGCTGAAGAATTTTCACCTGTGCATCCAAATACTCGGAACACGCAAGTTTTTCATCCGGCAGCGGATCTCTGTTATCGGGCGGACGGCACTTCAAAGTATTGCAGATATATATATTTTCTTTTCTTGAAAACCCGACACAACCGAGAATTTTATCAAGCAGCTGTCCTGCTTTCCCGACAAACGGCTCGCCCTGCATATCTTCATAATACCCCGGAGCCTCACCGATTAACATCAATTTAGAATTCGGAACACCGCCTGAGAAAACCGTATTTGTTTTTGTTTCACCCAGCGGACACTTATGACATTTCAGGCACTTTTCTTTTATTTCCGATAATGCTTTATCGTATTCGGTTTCCATTACTATGCTTCCTCCGGAACCAGAACGGAAATAACCGCATTCTCAACAGATAAATATTTCCTTATCACATTTTCCAAATCATCCACTGTGATATCAGAAAGCAATTTAAGATAATCTTCTATTAACTTTAAACCGCCGCAAACCGTCATGTGATAGCCGATTGTTTCACCGATTTCCGAAACTGTTTCCGCCGCATAAGCAAATCTTGACTTTGTTCTTTTTTTCGCTTTAGAAAGTTCTTCTTCTGTAATTCTGTTATCCAGCAGTCCGGACAATTCTTTTTTTATAAGTTCAATTGCTCTGTCCTTTGCTTCAGGAGAAAAATTAGCCTGAATAAAGAAATTGTTTCCGTCTTTGAATTGATAATGTTCAGTACCGACAATATTAAATATTTTTTCCGGAAGTTTTTCAATTAAGTTCTGCTGAAGGCGGGAACTTGACCCATCTCCAAAAATTAAACTGATTAAATCCAGACAGATACTTTCTTTCAATTCACATGCCTTAGGCCCTAACCAGCCGAACATCATATAGGAAGTTCCGACATTTGAGGCTGTTTCTATATATTTTGTTTCCTGAACAGGTTTATCAATTCCTGATTCAATAGTTTTTGAAGGCAGCCTGTCAGGAAAATTAAATTTCTCACAAATTGTATTTAAAACAGACTCATGGTCAAAATCACCGACAACTATAGTTGTTAAATTTTCAGGAGTGTAAAAAGTCCTGTAATATTTGTCAATATCTTCTCTTGTTAACCGTGAAATAATCTCCGGAGTTCCGATAACATCACGTTTGTACGGGTGAGAATGATACATATTATAATTACATTGATTATAAACTTTTGTCCACGGCTGATCTTTTCTCATCCTTATTTCTTCGATAACAACATGACGTTCTCTTTTATCGGTTACGGAATTATCATTAATATCAAACGGTGCCCCGAGTTCTTCAGATGGAAAAACAGGATCCATCATCATATCCGCATGAAGATCAATTGCGAGTTTGAAATTTTCATTATTTATACCTTTCGGAAGAGTTATATAATAAAAAGTATAATCTTTCCATGTTGCTGCATTAACTATTGCACCTTTTGACTCAAGCATTCTGTCAAATTCACCGACTTTATATGTATGGGTTCCTTTAAACATCAAGTGTTCAAGAAAATGTGATATACCATTATTTGTATCATCTTCGTTTATTGAACCGGTTTTTACCCAGGATGACACATTAACCATCATACCTTCTTTATGTGCCAGAACTATCTTATGCCCGTTTTCTCTTTCATATACTTCGACTTCTTGTGTTAAATACGGATATTTTATTAATGTTTTTTTCATAACTTCACCTTATATATATTGAAATACTATAACATAATACCACTATTTTACAAAATATATCGGATTATAAAGGTAACTTTACAAAACAATACCGAATGTTACGGATTTCAATTGAAATGATTTTTTTTAATATATAATTAGATGTATGAAAAATATTTTAAACAGTATAAAAGGTGTAATAGTGGTTTCTGTTCAGGCAATGCCGTCTGAACCTTTATATAGAGAAGAATGCATGCTTGCAATGATGAAATCTGTTGTAAACGGCGGAGCAGGCGGTTTAAGAGTTGCAGGAGTCAGAGATGTCAAAAATGCAAAAAAAACATTTGACCTGCCTGTTATCGGACTTACTAAACCTAATGTAATTCCGAAAAACTGGAAAGAAATTGTCTATATTACACCGACAATCAAAGATGTAATCAGCCTTGCTGAAGCCGGAGCCGATATTATTGCAATTGACGGCACACAAAGAAAACGTCCTGGAAATGAAAAACTGGAAGATTTAATAAAATATATTCATATAAATAAAAAGATTGCGATGGCTGATATTTCGACGGTTGAAGAAGGATTAAAAGCCGCGGAAGCCGGTGCGGATATTTTATCCACAACACTTGCCGGCTATACATTGGAATCTCTTGATTCTCCGGCTAATGAACCTGACTTCAATCTGTTAAAAAATCTTGCAGAGCAGGCACCTATACCGGTTGTACTTGAAGGAAGAATATGGACGCCGGCGCAGGTTGACAGGGCTTTTGCGCTCGGAGCGCATTGCGTTGTAATTGGTTCTGCAATTACAAGACCGCAATTAATTACAAAACGTTTTGTATTCAGAAGGGGTTAATTATGAAAATTTTTCCGTTAAAACTAATGTCAACTTATGATAAAGCAAAAAATTTGATAAAAATTATTTCAGGAGAATTTACTCCGGACAAAATCCGCAATAAACCGGCGATTTCGGATAAAATTGCACCAAATAAACCGGATGAATTTATCTCTAAACAAAATTTAAACATTGCCTCAAGCAAATAAACATCCGGCAGCAGAGTATTTCAATATAAAAGGAGAGTAATTAATGAAGCAGGCACTCGCTTTTGATGTCGGCGGCACTAAAATATACAACGCAATAATAAATTCCGAAGGGAAAATAATAAGCGAAATAGAAAAAAATCCGACACCTAAAAACATTGAAGATATAAAAAATTTATTTAAAACAATTATAGAAAAATATGAAGATAAAGTTGATATAATTGCATTTTCAACCTGCGGTGCAGTTAATAACCAAAATAACGGAATTGTCGGTTCTACAGGGAACATTGCAAAAGAATATCCTAAAATGAAATTTTCTGAATTGTCAAAAAAGCCTGTTTTTGTTGAAAATGATGCAAATTGTGCCGCTTGGGCAGAATATAAAATCGGTGCATCACAAAACACCGCTGTTTCCGTTATGATTACTCTCGGAACAGGTGTCGGCGGAGGAATTATTATTAACGGGAAACTTTTAAAAGGGCAAAACGGAGCGGCAGGCGAAATGCATTTTAAAATGAATACGGATAAAAGAAGAAAATGCACCTGCGGGAGCTGGGATTGTTTTGAAATTTACGCATCCGGCAACGGACTGAAAATTACCGCTCAGGAAATCCTCGGCATGGAAAATGTAACAACCTATGATGTTGTAAACGGTGCTAAAGACAATAATCCTGAAATGATTAAAATATTAAAAAAATGGCAGCAGGATATCTCAGACGGACTGGTCGGACTTGCCAACATTTTTGATCCGGATTGTATTGTCCTGTCCGGTTCACTTGCAGAATTTACAAATACGCAGGAAATAGAAACCTATGTTAATTCTCAAATTGTAACAACTCCTGTCGCAGTAAAAAAGGCAAAAGCAGGAAACTATGCAGGGATGATAGGTGCTGCATTACTTGCCTTAAATAACGAGGTTAATAAGTAATGGGAAAATCCAAAACCAGAATATTAAGAAAAGGTATTAACAACCAGATTACCCGCATTTCAAGAGAGGAAGCGGTTAATAATGTTGTAAAATATTTCAATAATAACAATTTATCCAAAGCTCACGATTTAATTACAATGTTCGGTCTTGGTGCAGAAGAAATACTTGAAGCCGGCGCAAGTTATGAACATGTAGCCGCAATGAAAAATATTATAGAGATATGGTAAATTTTATAAAAAAAATAATTTTCTGGCTCAACTGCGCAAGAGTATATTCTCTGCCGATTACTGTTTTGAACTGGATTGTTATATTTATTTATTCTTTAAAATCCGGAGGAAACGCATTTTTAGGACTTGCCGCACTGATTGGTATTTCTCTTGTTCATATGGCAACAAATCTTACAGACGATTATTTCGACTATAAAATTTTATCAAAAGATGAAAAATACCTCAATTCTGCCCAGAACTGCAAATGTCTTTACCTGAAAAACAATCAGGCTACAACAGAAGAATTAAAATTTGTAATATTTATATTCCTCGGAATTGCCTCAATAATAGGAGGAGTCCTGTTTTTTATGTCAGGATATTATGTTGCCCTGCTTGCATTTATCGGGCTTTGCGTTGCTGCCGGATATCAAAAACTTTCTATCTCAGGAAAAGGAGAAATTGCAATATTTATTGCATACGGGCCTTTGTTATATGAAGGCACATATTATGTTATGACCGGCAAATTTTCCTTTGATGTTTTATTTTTATCAATAGCGTGTGTATTTATGACAATTACTGTTTTATATGCACATATGCTTATGGATTATGACGGAGATGAATCATCGCATAAAATAACCCTCTGCAGAAAATTTAAAAATAAAACTTCCGCCCTGAAATTTATTCTTGTATTCTATTTGCTCGGATTTTTAAATATCTCTGCATTTGCAATATTAACCCGAAATTATTATTATTTTTTATCTTTTTTAACCCTGCCGTTAATTATTGATTTGTACAAATCGTTAAATGCTTTTAATCACGATAAAATGAATATACCGCAGATAAAATTCTGGCACTATCCGCTTGACGGGTGGGAAAAGATAAAAAACACACAGGATGCACCTTTTTATTTCCGTTTTTTCTATGTAAGAAATATCCTTATCTGGTTTTTATTACTTATATGTATTGGAATTATTTTATAACTGCCGGTTGTAATAAAATCAAACTGCTTCCCGTCCTGACATATCAAAATCAAGGGAAGAAGATTTTACCATCTCCAATATAATAAAAATTAGCAAAAACGGGCTGTTTAAAAATAAAAAAGCCCGCTTCACCGCTCAAAAAGTTTAACATGTTTATGCAACAACATTTAATTTTTTAAGTTCTGCTGCCGGTTTTTCTTCCGGTTTGGCTTCCTGTGCCGGTTTTGTATCTTTTGCAGGTTCTTCCGCTTTCACAACAGGAGGCTGCGGTTTGATATCCTGAGCCGGAGCAGGTTTTGATATCTCTACCGTATCTTTTGCCGGAGAGTTTTCCAATTTTAAATTTTTTACATTGTTTGCGAGTTCTTCTTTAATAAATTTATCTAACTCCATCTGGCGGACACCGTTTTTGTCGCCGACCAGAGTAACAATCCCGTCTTTTTTTGTTGCAGAAACTTTTTCACCGTCTTTTGTTTCATAAATAATTGTTGTAAACTGCGGCGGTTTCTGTGCGGTAACTGCTTCAACCATATAAACACCTGCCTTTCATTTAACCCTGTATAATTATAAGTTCATAAATATATTTTTTGCTACCTGCCGGTTAAAATTTTACAAATCTTAATTGGAAAATTCAAAAACCGCCTTGTTGTTAAATTTATCAATTAATGATATCCTGAAATTATGATAGAGTTAATGGTTTTATATATTCTTGTAAATCATGATTTTACAATGTATGCAATACACAAAAGAATTCAGGAGTTTTTTCTTGCATATACAAGCCCGAGTTTCGGCGCAATAAAACCTGCACTGGTAAGACTTGAAAAAAATGGTTTTATAACATCTTCCAAAATAATGTCTGACGGCGGCAAATTGTCTGTATTTTACGCAATTACAAAAGAAGGACATAAGGAACTAAAAAGACTTCTGCAAACTCCGATGTCAAAAAATCCGCTCCAATTTATCTCTGATGCAAGCATAAAATTGTCCTGTATTTCCTATCTGGAGCCGGAAGATAGACTCGAGGTATATACGGATATTAAAACAGGCGCACTCCAGCATAAATTTAATGCAGAAAAAATATTAAGTGATGAATATACTCCGTTAACAGTTTACCAAAAAATAGTTCTGGATAACTCAATATGTATGTACAAAAACTTTATAACCATGATTGAAGGACTTGAAAAGGAATAAATTATGCCGGCAATAGTAAACAGTGTTATAAAAAGTTCTATAGCAGAAGAACTCGGAATAACCGCAGGTGATGAAATTCTGTCTGTTGACGGCATAAAAATGACCGATATGATTGATTATAATTTCTATATGAAATCAGAACTTATTACGGTTGAAATAAAAAAAACAAACGGAGAAATCGAAGAAATTGAACTTGAAAAAGATTTTGATGAAGATTTGGGAATTGTTTTTGAAAGCGCGGTATTTGACAAAATTAAGCCATGTTTGAATCATTGTATTTTTTGTTTTGTTGACCAGCAGCCGGAAGGATTAAGAAAAACTCTTTATATAAAAGATGATGATTACAGACTTTCCTATTTGCAGGGAACTTATATAACAATGACAAACCTCAAAGACTGCGACAGGGAAAGAATTAAACGAATGCATCTGGGGCCTTTTTATATTTCTGTGCATACCACAAACCCTGAATTAAGGGTTAAAATGCTGAGAAATCCAAATGCAGGAAAAGCATTAGAAAATCTGCAATGGTTCAGAAAAAATAAAATCCCTTTCCATGCACAAATAGTTCTGTGTCCCGGGTGGAATGACGGAAATGAACTTGACAGAACACTATCTGATCTTGCGAAATTAAAAAATACAGTTCTTTCTGTTGCAATAGTTCCTGTCGGGATAACACAATTCAGGGAAGAAAAATTAAAACAGGTTGATAAACAGTGTGCAATAGAAACTATCGAAATTGCCTCAAAATATAAAAGAGTCTGCTGCTCGGATGAATTTTTCCTTCTTGCACAAAAACCAATACCGCCTGCAAAATACTACGGCGCATACAGCCAGTTAGAAGATGGAGTCGGTGCATTGAGGCTTACGCTCGACAATTTTAATAAACTAAAACTCCCGAAAAATATTTCAAAACCCTATAAAATTGTATTTGCCTGCTCTTATGCGGCTAAAGACATGTTTGATGAAATTTCCGCAAAACTAAACAAAATAAAAAATCTCATCGTAGAAATTCATCCGGTAAAATCAAATTACTGGGGAGAAAATATTACGGTTGCAGGACTTATTACAACAGATGATTTAATAAAAACAATTAAAGATGTTGACTGCAGTCTTGTAGTTATTCCGTCCATAATGCTAAGACCATATACGGAAGATTTTTTGGACGGAAAAAACTTAGATTATGTAAAAAAACAATCAGGAAAAAACTTTTTTGTCCAGAAAAACATTTATTCTCTCGAGGAAATAGTAAATTACATAAAAACTCTATAATTTACTTTTTAAAAATATTTATCCGGAAAGTATTTAGATTATTTGATTTTTTATTAAAAATTTTATTAAAAATTTTGTTAAAAATATCATTATCACCGAAAGGATTAGAGCCGCCTGCCGCTGCAAAAAGCGGTTTTTCCGGCTTTTTATTTGTGTTTATTCTTTTTATCAAATCAAAAGGATGTTTTTCATCAAGTTTTACTAACTTTTCGGTTGCTTTCCTCATAGGTTCAAATTTATGGATTTTCGGATTAAAAGTTACATAATTACGAATCATCATCTTACCCCTTTTAAAAAATAATACTACACAAATATTATAAAACACAAAAAATAAAAACTTGCTGCCTGAATAAAAAACAAAAGCAAAAAAGACTTCATAATGAAGTCTTTTTTTACTTCCCAAATCTTTCGCCTTTTTCCTTGCCGCCGATTAACTCAACAGTGTTTCCAACAAAGTTGCATTTTGCAATGCGCCTGTTGATTCTTTGATTTTCTGTTTGTAAATGTAAGTCCGTAATGCTTCCCGAATTAATTCACTCCGTGAGCGGTTTTCGCCATCTGCAATCTGGTCGATTTTGTTTAAAAATTCTTCGGGCATTGAAATCAGTACTCTAGCCATATATTCTCCTTTTCATTCCATTCACATTATGCTTACATATATATAAAAACTTCGTATATATAAAAAGTGCTATTTTTATATTTAAAAGTTATATAAAAATTTTGAAACCCTTCCTGCACAAGGATTTCAGACGCTCAACTCATCTTTACAAAAGTTAACAATTCACAAGCACGGCAAAAATTGAACAATCTCATGCCGGAAACTTGCACAAACAATACGGAAATAGAAAGTTTTAGAGATTCAAAAGAAAGAACGAAACAAATCCGGCAAGAACCATTGCAGGCCCGAACGGGAGATACAAACCTTCAGAAACTTTATTTTTGACACCTAAAAGAATTTCACGGCAGACAAAAATACCTATTGCAAGAAGAACAATTGTACTTGCCCAGTACGCAACAGAATTATCAAGCCAGCCGAGCGGACGGGCAATTAAATAACTTGCCGTATAGACTATAAAGGCACAAATTGAACCAAAAGTTATCCAATTTTTCTTTTTAACAAGTTTATGCATAAATACAGGCAATGTAATCACAAGCTGCGCCGCACAACTCATTGCAAGAATAATAAGAATAGTCCAGACAGCAGGCAGCGGATTATGGAAAGTTTCTACAGTACCGAGCAAACCGCCGAAAACTGTACCGAGTCCGGCTGCTATATAAGAATCACCTTCTCCGAAAATTCTTGCCCCGACCAGCGGAAGTCCTATTCTTGCAGCAATTTCCATAACTACAAACCCGGCAATTCCGGCAATTATAGAAAAGACTACAGGGGAAGTCATACATAACTCAAGGGTCAATTTCGGAAATTCACCGAGTTCTTTATGATACACATACACGGTTGCACCGGTATAAAGCAAACTAAAAATTAACCCGAATGCAATTAAAGGAATGGTATGAATATCCGCAACTTTTTTTTCTAAAATATCTGTACCTGCTATTGCAATAAGAAAACAGGTGACAATAATAGCAAAAATATAAACAAGCAGCTGATACCAGCCTATCGGCATCATAGCAGATAATCCGAACAGAGGATCAATCGGCTTGCAGATTTTTAAGAATAATGCAAGAAAGATAACTCCCGTAAAAAGTTCAACAATAGGATACTGAATACTTATATGCTCTTTACAGAAAGCACATTTCCCTCTCAGGAAAATATAAGATAAAACAGGAATATTATGATACCATTTTAACGGAGTTCCGCACTTCGGACATTTTGAAGCCGGCAGAACAATCGATTCCCCGCTTACGGTGCGCAGAATGACAACATTTAAAAAACTGCCTATAACAAGTCCTATAATAAAAATCCAACCTAATACCAGCAGAGTAAAACCCATTATTCCTCCTTTGTATCCGATAATTCTTCCCTGATTATCAGGGCTAATCTGTTTAATGCTCTTTTCAATATTCGTGAAACCTGTGTCGGTGAAACTCTTATCTGTTCCGCAATTTCTTTTCTTGACATATCTTCTATATAATACATCATAATCGCTGTTTTATCATTTGCAGGAAGTTTATTCAGCGCATATTCAATAATTTTTTTATTTGCATAAGATTCTTCAAAACTTTCGGCAGTATCGGATTGTATCCTGTCAAGCAGAGTTTCGCTGCCGTCTGCAGTATAAATATTCTGATCAAGAGAAATCATATTTTTTGTATATTCGATATTCATTAATTCGGCAACTTTATCCTTCGGCAGAGAAACAATAGAGGCAACATCTTCTATTGTCGGCGTTTTGGTATTATTTTCGGATAAATGTTGAATTGCATCCCTGACTTTTGCCAGATTGGCGTAAGTTTCTCTCGGCGGCTTAACCAGATTGGCTTTATCACGCAGATAATGATAAATTTTTCCTTTTATAACTTTACTCACATAAGTTTTAAAACTTCCCCGTTCTTCAACCCTGTAAGTTTCAATTGCCTGCAAAACACCGACAGCCCCGACCTGAATTAAATCATCTTTCGAAACCGTCGCAGGCAAAGAACCGAAAGACAAAACAATCCGCTTGACCACTTTTAATGTTTCTTCAACAAGGTTAATATAAACCACATGCTTACGTTTTTTATCTGTTTCTTGTTTGTATTGCAGAATTAACTCTTCAAGTTTTTCAAGTTCCGTAAGTTTTGTATCCGTCATCGCCTCTCCAATCAATATTATAATACCATAATTTTGCTTTTAATGCTAATTTTTAAAAAATATTTTATTTATCAAGGCTTTTAAAAAGGCAAAAGACCGGATAAATTATCCGGTCTTTTGTACTTGTATTTCTAAAAACTAATCTTTATCATCAGATTCCGGCTTTTCTTCCGGTTTGTCTTCCGGTTCTTTTTCAACTTCAACTTCTTTTTCCGGTTCTAATTCGGATTTAGTATCAACTTCTTCAGTCTTATCTGGTTCTATTTCGGATTCAGGTTTGTAATTAATCGCTTCATCGATTTTTTCTTGATTTCCGGTTATTTCTTCCGCTTTAAAATATTTTAGATTACTTTTCTGCGCCTGAACATCAACCATATCGTCAAGTTTACGCAGCCCTAAATATGTGCCGTAACCTGAAGTTAAACCTACAAGACCTTTAATTAAAGCATTTGACTTCACTTTAGTTAAAAACAATATACCGGCAGCTGCTGAAACTGCCATGGACATATACTTTTGCCAGCCATCAATAGCATTCAAAGATTCTCTTTTTTTTACAAATTTATCTGCATTATCTTCACCTGCTATATAATATCTTACAGGAGAATTTGGAACTTTAACGTTCTTTTCGGATATCAAAACTTTGTTATCCGGCAATTTGTTAACGACATTTAACTCTAACATAATGACTCCTTTTTATTATATTTTCATACAAAGTATAATACCTGTCAAAAATAAATTTGCTATTATAAAGGGATTTTGTAACTAATTTGTAACATTTAAATTCTTTATCCGCAAAAAATTTATGTCAGGAGTTTTTATATTACCGCTATGAAAATAAATCCCATATCATTCGGACAAACATATCTGTCACCTACATTAAAATATTTATCGCCGGAAAATCAGGAAAAACTAAAACACTCTTACCCGCTCGGGCAAATATACCCTAATGACATTTACCTCGGAGCGACAAAAAGAGGCGATTTGACAGTTCAAATCACAACAACAACAGCATTAAAAAATCTGCTTGTAAATAATTTAATTCCAATAAATAAGGATACATTATCTTTATACTTACTGGAAAAAAGGCTGGATGAAAAATATATGCAGGTACATGGGCCTAAATACCCGATAGCAAAATCCGTAATAAAATCTCTTGATTACATTTCTGAAGATGAACTAGTGTATCATATTGCATCAGAAGTTGAGGCTTACAACAAAAAATACGGACATTTGTTTTTCAACTAAACTAATACCATTACGGAACAGGGTCATAACCGCCCGGATTACCCGGATGACAGCGGCAGATCCGTTTTATGCCTAGCCACCCGCCTTTTAATACACCGTACTTTATTATCGCCTGTTTTGTATATTCAGAACAGGTCGGATAAAACCTGCACACTGACGGAGTAAATTTTGAAAACCACTGATAAATTTTTATAAGTCCTAATATGAGTTTTTTCATCTATAACTTCTTTCTATTCCGCCATATAAGCATCCCCGATTGAATCAATCGCTTCTACCTTAATATCAGTTATAAGTTCGGAATAAGAAATTACAACAACTGTCGGGATATGCCGCTCTAACAGTTGATAAAGCGGAAGCCTTATTCTTGGAGAACATAAAATTACAGGCTGGCGGCCGCAGGTCTGGTGTGCCCGCAAAAGCGTAGTTGCAGTTGTTTCAATAAGTTCCTGAACCTGCATAGGGTTTAGCAGAAACATTGTACCGAGTTCTGTTCTCTGGCAGCTGTCATCAAGAATTTTTTCCCAATCAGGCGACAGAGTGAGAGCATAAAGCACTTTGTCATCCTGAACATTTGCAAGACATATCTGCCGCCCCAGTGCAGCTCTCAAACGTTCTGATAAAATATCAGGCTCTTTTGAAAATCTTGCATAATCGCAGAGTCTTTCAAAGACAAAAATGATATCTTTAATAGAAACCTTTTCTCTAATAAGGTTAACAAAGATTTTTCTCAAATCACTTGTTGAAATAATTGTCGGAACAAGGTCGTTAACAAGCGTCGGGTCTTGCGATCTGACAAGTTCCATAAGTTTAAGAACATCCGTTTTTGTCATAACTTCATCAACATGTTTTCTTACACATTCCTGCAGATGTGTAACAATAACATCCGTTGCATCAACGGCAGTCACAAGACGGGCTGATTTAGCATCTTCTGCCGAAATCCAGTATGCCTGCGTTTGATATGTAGGGTCAATACCGATAATAGCATCTTCCGGAACTTCTTTTTTCATTGAATCCCACTGATCGGCAATTACCATATATTTCCCCGGGTAAACATAACCCGTTGCAACCGTATTACCACGGATTGATATCATATATTCGTTAGCATCAAGTGCAGACGAATCCATAATTCTTATATTCGGCAGGATATAACCGAGTTCATCCGTAACCCTCTGACGCAAAGCAGCAATTTTTGCAAGCAGCTGTCCTTCTTGATCAGGGTCTGCAATAACAAGAAGATTTGAACCTACCTGCAGACTCAAAATATCAACACCCAGACGCTCATACATTCTGTTAGGATTGACTAAATCCTGCATATTTTGTCTGACATTTTCCAATTGTCCCAGTTGGGATTGAACATCTGCATTGATAAGAACCTGAAAACCCGCAACCGCAATGACAATTGCAAATATTAAAAACGGCAAAGGAGGCAGACCGGTTCCTGCCCAGAACCATGTATGACCTGTAATAGCAAGCAAAAGCAAAAATCCTGCTGCAAAGAATAATGCATACGGTTTACTTGTTATTTGAGCGGCAACATCAGCACCCAAAGAAGGACTTGCGGCAGATGCACGTGTCATAAAGATACCGGCAGCAATTGACATCAAAAGGGACGGAACCTGAGATGCCAGACCGTCACCGATGGTTAATATTGTATATTTTGAAACAGCATCCGATATCTGCATCTGATTCATCAAACAACCAACGCACAATCCGCCGATAATGTTTATCAATACAATAATAATACCGGCAATTGTATCACCTTTTACGAACTTCATAGCACCGTCCATAGAACCCATCAGACTTGATTCTCTTGATAAGTCCTCACGTTTTTGGGTTGCTTCTTCAGGTGATATTAAGCCCGCATTAAAATCGGCATCAATTGTCATCTGTTTACCAGGCATAGCATCAAGTGCGAATCTGGCTGAAACTTCCGCAATACGTTCCGCACCTTTTGTAATTACCATAAACTGTACAACCGTGATAATCAGGAAGATTACACCTCCGACAATCATATTACCGCCTGTTACGAATTCCCCGAATGCGTGAATTACCTCTCCTGCCTCACCTTTAGCAAGAATAAGACGGGTCGATGCAATTGATAATACAAGACGAAACATTGTTCCGACAAGAATAATTGAAGGAAATGAAGATAATTCAAGAGTTTTCTGCACATACAGGGCAAACATCAAAAGTACAATACCGAGTGCAATATTTAAACAAATGCA
>CALUYV010000016.1 GCA_944325095.1 Candidatus Gastranaerophilales bacterium
TATATCAGAGGATATCTAAGCGTCAATCCGTTTGGATATTTTGGCTTAACCTTTCGTTACATTTTGAGTGGGGGAACCGCCGGAAGAAAAACTCTCATTTTTACAGTATTGTCAAACCCGTATTATTTGTTTACAATTCGTTTGCAATTTATTTTTTTTGTTATAATATGTAGATATAAGCCGAAAATAGATAGAATGTGTACTGCACATTCTATTTTAAATAGGAAACAAGTTAATAATTAATAAGGAAATAAAATTATGGGTATCAAAGGAAAAAATGACAGAATGGTAGTTTTAGCATGTGAAGAATGCAAAGAAAGAAACTACACTACAACAAAAAACAAAAAAAATAACAAAGAAAGAATGGAATTGAACAAATATTGTCCTAAGTGCAAAAAACACACAGCACACAAGGAAACCAAGTAAATTTCCGGGGTTGGGAACTGATAGCGCAAAGGTTTAAAACAGCACAGGCTGTAACTCCAAGAAGTTAATCTTTTCCCGGCACAGGCGTCCTTAGTTCAGTTGGTAGAACGTCGGTCTCCAAAACCGGATGTCGAGGGTTCGAGTCCTTCAGGGCGCGATTTTAAACTTAAAATAAAGGATTATCAAAATGAACGATACTGTAGAAGCAATAAAAACATACTTTAAAGGCGTTAAGACCGAATGGGGCAAAATCAGCTGGCCGGAAAGAAAAACGGTTATAAGTGAAACCATATCGGTTATTGTTATCGTATTTGTATTCACTGTTGCGATATATTTGATGGATCTGATATTCAAAGGGCTGTTCAGCCTTATAAAATAAAATTTTAAGCGAAAATAACTAAAAGGTGGCTTATGACTAAAAAAGAAAAAACAATGGAAGAAGAATTAAACGAAGATATCCTGGAAGAACAGTCCGAGGCTGCAGAAAAAGCGGCAGCGGAACAGGCTGAAAAGGATGCCAAAAAGAATAAAAAGAGATGGTATATCGTTCACACTTATTCAGGGTATGAAAACAAGGTAAAAGTTAACCTTGAAAAACGTATTGAATATATGAATATGGGCGACAAAATTTTCAGAATCGAAGTTCCGCAAAAAACCGTCACCCAGATGAAATCCGGCAAAAAGCAGGAAAAAGAAGAAAAAATCTTCCCGGGTTATGTTCTTGTTGAAATGATTATGGACGAGGACAGTTGGTATGTTGTAAGACACACCTCCGGAGTTACCAAGTTTGTCGGCTCCGCTAAAAAACCGATACCTGCAAGAGAAAGTGAAATCAAGAAGATTCTTCACAGATCGTCTTCTCAGGTTGAAAAGATTGAATTGGATGTCAAAGCAGGCGATAAAGTCAGAATTATATCAGGGCCGTTCGCAGACTTTGATGCGGATATTGTTGAAGTATATCCGGATAAATCAAAACTTAGAGCAAATGTTTCTATCTTCGGCCGAGAAACGCCGATTGAGTTGGAATATAAGCAAATAAACAAACTTTAATAAAGAAAATCAGATAGTACAAAAAATGTGGAAGGATTTTTATTTACCAGAATAAAAACCGTTATTACCACAAAAGGAGAAAAAAATGGCAAAAAAAGTAGTAGGAAAAATTAAACTTCAAATTGAAGCCGGAAAGGCTAATCCATCACCTCCTGTTGGGCCGGCACTCGGTCAGCATGGTGTAAACATAATGGATTTTTGTAAGCAGTTTAATGCAAAAACTCAAGACAAAGCAGGATATATCATTCCGGTTGTTATTGATGTTTATGAAGACAAAAGTTTTACATTCATCATCAAATCACCGCCTGCACCTGTATTGATTAAAAAAGCATTAAATATATCAAAAGGTTCAGCAGCACCTAACAAGGATAAAGTTGCTGAAATCACAAGAGCGCAGTTGGAAGAAATTGCTAAAATCAAAATGGATGACTTGAATGCTACAACAATGGAAGCAGCCGTTAAGATGATAGCAGGTTCTTGCAGAGCAATGGGCGTTACCGTAAAGGATGCCTAACCGGTAATATTGCCGTATGGCAGTTGTGAATACTTTGAATGCCGTCAGTTAAATTACAAAATAAGAAAATCTTGCAAGTTCGGGAATTTTCGGGACGGCAATGAATATGGAAGGACAAAAGTCCGCAAACACCATGAAAGGGAAATTTAAAAATGTCAAAAATAACTAAAAAACAAAGAAAAATGCAGGAAATGCTGGAAGGGTTTGTACAACCGGCTACAGCAGTTGATGCAATTAAGAAATTACAGGAAATTTCAAAAGAAGTTTCAAAATTTAATGAAACAGTTGAATGTCATATGCGTTTAGGTATTGATGTTCGTCAGGCTGATCAGCAAATCAGATCAACGGTTGTATTACCGGCAGGTCTTGGCAAAGAAGTTAAAGTTTGTGTTGTTGCAAAAGGTGCTAAAGCAACTGAAGCAACTGAAGCCGGTGCTGAATTTGCAGGTGCTGAAGAAATTATTGATAAAATTTCAGGCGGCTGGTTTGATTTTGATACTTTGATAGCAACTCCTGATTGTATGGGTATGCTCGGTAAATTAGGCCGTGTTTTAGGGCCTAAAGGTTTGATGCCAAACCCTAAAACAGGAACAGTTACTATGGATATTGCAAAAGCTGTTAAAGATGCTAAAGCAGGTAAAGTTGAATACAGAGCTGATAAACAGGGTATGATTCACTGTCCTATCGGCAAAATTCAATTCAGCGAAGAAGATTTGATTAAAAACTACGCAACTCTTGCTGAAGCAATATTGAAAGCTAAACCGGCATCTTCAAAAGGAACTTATGTTAAATCAGTTTACCTGTCAACAACAATGGGACCTGGTATCAAATTAGATCCGAAAACTTTTGCTGCTGAAGTAAAAGAATTGATTTAGTTCCGGTAAAGAATACTAAAAAAGAACACTCTTTTTTTTAGAGTGTTCTTTTTATTTTGAGTATAACAGGTCAAAAAATATTTATGATATTATTTTAATATCAATGAAACAGGAGTTTATGCCGTGAACGAAAAAGAGAAAATGCAAAAAGGGCTGCTGTATGATGCAAATTACGACGAATCATTAAAATCAGAGCGAATCAGGGCAAAAAAAATCTGCCAACAATATAATTCTCTTCCGTATGAGAATTTTGAACAAAAAAATAAATTACTGAAAGAACTTCTTGGCAAAACCGGTGATAATTTTACAATAGAGCCTTCTTTTTATTGTGATTACGGATATAACATTGAAATCGGAGAAAATTTTTATTCAAATCACAATCTTGTAATACTTGATCCCGGGCGGGTTGTCTTTGGCGATAATGTTTTTATCGGGCCAAATTGCGGATTTTATACAGCAAATCACCCTTTATCTCCTGAAATACGCAATAAGGGTTTAGAAGATGCAAAGCCGATTTTTGTCGGAAATAATGTATGGTTTGGAGGAAATGTCACCGTCTTATCCGGAGTAACAATAGGGAATAACTGTACAATCGGCGCAGGCAGTGTTGTTGTTAAAAGTATTCCGGATAATTCGCTTGCTGTCGGTAATCCATGCAGAGTTATAAAAAAGATACCGATAAACTAAAGCCATTCCGGATAATAATAAATTGTTATAATATCTTTGGTTTTTATTCGCGCGTGCCCGCCCTTAATAAAATTAGTTAACGAACCAACAAACGGAATCGGTGTTAACGCCCACTTCAACGGATAGACCCAGAAGCATCTGTTCTGGCCTTTTTTAATGTATGTACTTTGCATTTGTGTTGATTTTATTCCGGGGATTTCAAAATCATCAACTATAATTTCGGCAGGAAATCCGTTCATGCCTGCAGTTATTATAGTTTCAATTCTTCCATTTATTATATCGCCTGCTTTGACAATGCTTTTTCCGTTATAATAAACATCTTTTCTGACTATGAATTTTAATGTATCACCTTCATTAAGCGGTTCTTTGGTTGTAAATTCTTCCGCAATTGAAAGTTTTATCGGGACAGACCGTACACTTAAATAATTATACGGCAGAGTTTTAATCTCCGGAGTTTCACCAGCATAACAAACCGAAGAAAACATCAAACACAGCATTAAAACAAAGAAAACAAATCTATTCATATTTAACTTCCTTTGTTGATTTTGTTTGAATTTTTTCTTCAAGCAGTTTTCTGTTATTAACGGACGTCAGTAAAAAATTCTGATAATATTCATTATTAATATAGTTTTCATCAGTCAAATACTGCGGATACTTGTATGTTATATATTCGTAAATTCTTGCCAGCCGTTTGGAGGTCAAATTATGTCTTGAAAATCTGTCGGTACGTTTCTGCGGACATGTTTTGTTTATGAAAATTATAAGAGCAAGAGGGGAATAACCTGCATGAACCATATAATCTACTGCTCTTTTGTCTGCAACTGTTTCAAACTTTTTAGAGCCTAGTGCCACTTGAATAGAGTCTAATGCTCCGCCCCATATTCCGCTGTATGATTTTACGGCTGTTGATATTTCATGAGCAAGCATTGCAGCAAGTTCATCATCCGTCTGTACCGACTGATATAAGCCGTCATAAATTATAACCTGTCTTTTTGTCAATGTCTTATCTGTAGATAACAGTGCTTTTTTAGTCTTGGTAGTATAGGTAAACACTATCCGCTTTGGAATTTTATTATAATTCAACAAATCTGTGCCGATTCTATCAATTCTTGATTGAATTGCATTCTGTTCTTCAAGAAAAGCCGATGCAAATACCGCATTTGAACATAACAACAGAATACATATTGCAATAATTTTTTTCATCTATCCACCAATCCTTCCTTATATAATTATATCGTCTAGTTGTTTTTTTGCAATATATCTAAAATCTTTGTATATGCACAATTAAAACCGATTATGTAATGCCAAAATACAAAAAAATATGAAACCTAATCATAAAATTTTATAATTTTTGATTTATTAACTGATTTATTAATAACAATTTGTAAATTTTTGTAAAATTATATTTTGTAAAATTTATGTAACGAAATGTAACAACTCCCGAAACATGTGAAATTAGGCATTTTGACATGTTTTTATATATTTAAGAGCAAAAAAATGAGAGAGCAACTATGAGTTTAAATGCAGTAAAAAAGCATAACCTCCCTGGTTTGGCTTCCGGAAGTTTCGGCAGCCGCTCTACGGGTGTGAATACAAAAACCTCAGGGGTTTCCTCTCAGGCTGCAAAAAATTTGAAAGGCGCCTCCGCTGCTACTTCTGCCAATTCCGTCTTTAACGGAATGTTCAAAAAGAGCAGTTCATTTAACAGAGTTGCCGGACAAAATACATTAAAAGGCAGAAATCAGGCTAATCTCAGCAGAAGAAGAGCCTCACTCGGAAATAACGGAGTAAGCCGGAGCATTCCGGCATCAGTTCCAACTTATGTTGCTGCTATGCCTGCCGGCTATGGCGCTCCGAAGATGAGCGGATTAGAAAAAGCATTGATGTATGCATCAGTCGGCATAAAAGCCTTCCAGATGGGTGCAGAATTATTCGGAGGCGGAGCAACAAACGGACAGCAGATAGATGCTGCTATGGGCAGTCTCGGCGGAGCAACAGGCACACCGCAATTAGCATCAACCGTCGGACAATCAAGTATTGCCTCAATGCAGAATGCTCAAACATCAGGTGAATTATCAGCCGCAATCAGCGGAGCGGAAGGGCAACTGGCACAAATGCAGCAGACAGCAGCAAGCGGCAATTTTGAAGCAAAAGCAACGACCGCACAAAACAATATGGATACTTACAAAGATGATGTAAGCGAAACAAAAGACGGTGTTAAAGATGCTCAACAGGATGTCAAGACTGCTGACGGTGCAGTATCTTCAGCAACTTCAAATAGAGATTCCAAACTGCTTGCCCTGAAAAATGCTGATGCACAATACGGTGCAGCTGTCGAAGCAAATATTCAGGCAAAAGATGCGGTAAGCCAGGCAACACAAAACTTAGCAACCGCAGAGGCTACTCTTAATGCAACTCCGCAGACAATTACCGATGCATCCGGAAATCAGGTTCATAACCCTGCTTATGACAAAGCTAAAGCGGCAGTTGAAACAGCTAAAAAAGAAAAACAGGCAGCAGAAGCAAAACAAGAACAAACCCAGCAAGCAGAAGATAAGGCAGACGCATCACGCGACAAGGCTAATACTGCAGCAAATACAGCAAAAGAAAATCTTGATAAAGCACAGGATACATTAGAAACTCAAAAGAAAAAACAAACCACAGCACAGACAAATCTTATAAAAGCAGAAGATAAATTCAGACAGGCTCAGGAAATATATCAAGAAGCGCAGGAGGCTGTTCAGAAATTCCAGGATTATCAGCACGACATAAAAGAACTTCAAGGCGAAATTGAAGATCAGAAAGAACGTCTTGAAAAAATGAAAGAAAAAGAAGATAAAAAACTGGATAAATTAAGCAAAAAAATAGATAAACGAACTGCAAAAAATGACAGAGCTTATGCAAAAATTGATTCTTCAGACGGAATGAACTTAATAGAAAAAATGCGTTCAAATGCTATTGATAGAAGAAACAACAGGTCTGCACGAGATCTTGCAAAAAAAGAAGCAATAATCAACGGTCAAAATGTACCAAGTTAATATGTAACTTTGCCTAAAATAACTCTTTTATCAGCACCCGTACAGCAAGGCAGATTGTTCGGAATTCCGTAATATGTACAGTAACCAAGCAGAGCAAATGCCATAACTTCTTTAAAATTGTTGGAGATATTATAATCTTCACAGGTTTTTAATGCTGTATGTCCCGGAAGATAAGTTTTTAACATTCTCATTAAAGTTTTGTTATATGCACCGCCGCCGCAAACAACAACTTCATCAATGCCGGTATTCGGATAAACAAAACGCTCATAAGACTGTGCAATTGTTTTTGCAGTCAGTGCAGTCACGGTTGCAACAATATCTTCCGGTTTTTCCGGAGCATATTTTAGCGCATTTTCTATATATTCTGCCGAAAAATATTCTCTGCCGGTTGATTTAGGCGGGTCAATATAGTAGTATTCATCTTGAAGCAGACATTCAAGCCAATTATCGGAAACTACACCTGAAGATGCAATTTCACCATCATTATCATACGATTTTCCGAAATATTTTTGAGTACAATAATCTATCATTATATTACCTAATCCCGTATCAAATCCGAAGGTTTGATAATCACGGGAAACTACGGTAACATTTGAAATCCCGCCGATATTTTGTATCGCAAAATTTTTACCTTTACCCTTAAACCACATTTCATCCGCAAAACAAACAAGAGGTGCTCCCTGACCGCCATTTGCAATATCCGCTTCCCTGAAATTTGAAATAACCATACAGCCGGTTTCTTTTGCAATAACCGCACTTTCACCTATCTGCAATGTACTTTTCATGCTAATATTATCAATTTTTTCATCAAAAGGATAATGATAAATTGTCTGCCCGTGGCTTGAAATAAAATCAGGTTTCCCGAACTCGGAAATCAAAACATTTGCAGCCTCAGCAAAGCATTTCCCTATAACAAAATTCATTACGCAAATATCTTTTATAGAGGCAGCCCCCCTGAATAATTGAAAAATTTTTGCCCTGACATGTTCAGGGTAAGAATAATTTATTCCGTGAATTAATTTCACGGATTTATCCGGATAAACTTCGCAATATCCTGCATCAATACTATCGCATGATGTTCCCGACATTAACGCTATTACTTTTTTAGGTTCCAAATCTCCATGCATATTTCTATATTATAAAAAAGCCCGCACTCTTTCAAGTACAGGCTATAAAGTTTACAACTATCCTTACAACTCTCTTCTAAAAGTCTTTACTTCCCCCAAAAATATACTAGATATAATTAAATTTTCTAACTAAAAAAATATCCCTAACCATACAGGCAATTTATGCCTCAGCAATCTCTTTCCTTTTTTCTTGGACTTCTTCGCCATCACCTCTGTTTCTCTGCGTCCAACTATCTTATGTCATATTTGTTACTTACCGAGTAACTTATTTTACCCTTCCTTTGTCCGGCAGCCATATTTTTAAATTCGGCTTTCCTTATGTAATCTACTTTATTCCTAATTACCGAGAATTACAAGTAAATAAATTTTATTATTTTTTTACATTTGACCATGCCCCTTGTAGTCATGGGTAAAAACTCGAGTTAATTATTCTTAATGAAGATAATTTAATGAAATCTTGTAAAATTTTTAGCAAATTTTATTTGACAAATAATAATTACTTAAATAATAATTTAGCATGGTTTTTGACATGTAGAAAATCTTGAAAATTTGTGATAGAGTGAATTACAGCAGTATTAGCACCGGAAATTTATGAAACAATTTTATAAAACAAATACAATTACACATAACCTTTTATCATTAACCGGATTTAAATCCATGATAATTTTTTCTTTATTGGTTGAATCTCCAAAATCCTATAAAGAAATACAGCAGCATATTAAAGAGCATGAATATCTGCACGAAGATTTATCCGTGGATGCTCTGCGAATTTATATAAATACACTCAAAAATTTTGGCTGTAATATCAAAAGAATTAACGATAACGGAACATATAAATATACAATAGATGATCATCCTTTTCAATTAAAAATTGATGATTCTCAGGCCCAGAGTATTATAAAAATTTATAAAACAATTTCAAAATCAATAGATGTAAATGATTTAATTATTCTTCAATCATTTTTTAAAAAAATCTCAATACATATTACAAACGAAGATTTAAAAAATAAATTAAACAATCTTTCACCGATAAGCAATATTGATATAAACCTTATCAAACAACTTAAACATTATGCCGAAAACACTACAGAAATTACAATATATTATAACTCTGCGATTTCCGGCCGAAAAAATATAACAGTATTAACAGATAAAATAAATGTTGAAAACGGGAAATTATATATCTACGGATTCAACTCCGAACATAACAATTATGCAAAATTCCTCGTTTCAAGAATTATAAAAATTGTCAGTGTAAATCTATCCAAAAAGACTCTGCCCGGTCAGGAATACACTGTCGGTTATGAATATACAAAAGATATTAATGAAGAGTTTGAAACCCTCGAAAACGAAAAAATTATTTCGGAAACAAATAACAAATTAATAGTCGAATTAACCTCCAGAAGTAAATTTGAACTGATACAAAGAATAATGTTTCTATCTAAAAAGTGCAAAGTTTTATATCCGGAAGATTTTAAATCCGACATTATCGCAACACTCAAAAAAATGAAAGAGGGTTATTTTGAAAAATAATAAAAAATTAAATGACGGTTGTATAAAAATTTTCAAATTCCTCAATCTGCTTTATGAAGATAATGCCGAATACGATAAAGTGCTTGAAATCTTTAAAGGAGAAAACGAAACTCCCAAAGAAAATATACAGGTCACATTAAACAGATACATCAATACACTCAAAGTTTTCGGAATAAAAATCGAAAAAGAAAATACTAAATATAAAATTCAAAACAGCATATATTCAATGAATTTTACAGATGCCGATTTAAAGGCAATAAGTATTCTCACAGAATACATACAGCATTTTCCGAATAAAAAATTATCCGCTCAAATGCAGAACTTTCTCGGGAAACTTGAATTAAGAATGAATAATTCTGATAAAAATACATTAAATTCACTGTTAACCACAAACGAATATGATTTTTCTTTTTATTATTCAAATATAAGAGAACAGATTATTCAGTGCGAAAAGATTTGCAGTGAAAGACAATTTATAACAATAACATATATTAAAAATAATGAGAAATTAAAATGCAGAGGGGTTCTAAAAGAAGTTATATACGGAAGTAAAACGGTATCAATAAAAGTATATAATTCAGAAAAACACACAAATCTTGATATCCCGATAAATAATATTCTGTCAATCACAAGCCTGCCGCAGGTTGCCGGACAGGTAGAAATGCCGATGACAGTAGTTTTCAAACTTAAAGGCAGACTTGCAAAAACATACAAACTGAAAGAAAACGAAATCTCAAAAGGCTACGATGAAGAAGGCAGGCTTATTATTGTAAATAATGATGAAAGCTGGGATAAATTATCGCAAAGACTCCTGCGCTATACCGACTGCTGCGAAATAATTTCACCCAAAAATCTCCGTGAAGAAATGATTAAACTAATTAGCGATACAATAAAAAATTATGAAACCGGAGAAGAATAAAATTCCCCTCCCGAATATTTCTAAAAATTAAAAGAACAAACTGTTTAACCGGAAATAATTACTATTTGCTTTTATTATTTTTATCGCCTCTGTTACGAACTGAAATTCTGATAGGAGTGCCGTAAAATCCGAAGGCTTCACGCAATTTATTTTCTATATATCTTTTATAACTGTCTTTCAGGAGTTCTTCATTATTTACAAACAGTACAAATGTAGGCGGCTGAACTTTTGCCTGAGTAGTATAATATATTTTAAGCCTTTTACCTTTGAAACTTGTCGGCGGATTGAGTGCATACGCTTCATTTATGATTTTATTTAAAAGTCCGGTCGAAACGCGTTTTACACACTGCTCATAAACTTTTATACTTTCGGTGAAAATTTGATCCAACCTCTGTTTTGTAACAGCACTTATAAATATCTTCGGAGCAAAACTCAAAAACGGGATATCTGATGCCAGTTTTTTTTCAAATTGATTAATTGTATTTGCTTTCTTATCTTCAATTAAATCCCATTTATTTATCGCAACAATAAGCCCTTTTCCGGATTCGGTAATAATTGATGAGATTTTTTTATCTTGATCGGAAATACCTTCTTTCGCATCAATCACTAAAATAGCAACATCACAATCTCTTATTGAGCGGATTGCTCTATCTACCGCAAACTTTTCAACCCCGTAATCAACTTTGGATTTTTTTCTGATTCCGGCAGTATCGACAATAATAAATTCGTTGTCTTTATATTTAATATAACTGTCAATACTATCTCTGGTTGTTCCGGAAACATCAGAAACAATAACTCTGTCTGTATTTAATAAAGCATTAACAATAGAAGATTTGCCGGCATTAGGACGACCGACAATAGCAATTTTAATTTTGTTTTCATCTTCTTCATTTTCAAAAACTTCAAAATCCGAAGTAACCAACTCCAATAAATCACCGACACCGCCGCTGCCGTGCAAAGCAGAAATTCCGACAGGCTCGCCGAGAGATAATTCATAAAAATCATTCACCATAAGCAAAGATTCTTGATTATCACATTTATTCACGGCAAGATAAACAGGTTTATCCGTCTGGCGCAATATATTTGCAATATCATAATCTACAGGATTTATTCCGTCTTTTCCGTCAACAAGAAATATAATTTTATCGGCTTCTTCACACGCTAATTTCGCCTGATCAAAAATAGAAACCATTATATCATCTTCATCCCCGGGAATAATTCCGCCGGTATCAATTACGGTAAACCGCTTATTAATCCATTCGACATCAAAATATATTCTGTCGCGCGTAACTCCCGGCAAATCATCCACTATTGAATTTCTTGCCCCGGCAAGACGATTGACAAATGTAGATTTGCCTACATTCGGTCTTCCAACTATTGCAACTAACGGCTTTCTTTTCATAGTTTTATATTATCACGGATAATATTTTTTGCAAAAAACAAAAATTTAATAAAAATTTTTATTCAAATAAAATTTATATATTGATATTTTTCAAAAAAAGAAGTACATTATTGATAGTAAAAAAATATATAGGAATGAATACGGTATGAACGAATATCTAAAAAAAGTTTTGAATGAAACAAAAATTAAAAACCAATATGAACCTGATTTTATCCAGGCAGTTGACGAATTTTTAAGAACAATTGAGCCGGTTATTGATGAACATCCGGAGTATGAAAACATTGCATTGCTGGAACGTCTTGTTGAACCTGAAAGATTAATATCTTTCCGTGTTCCTTATGTAAATGACGAAGGAAAAACAATAGTCCACAGAGGATACAGGGTGCAATTCAGCAGTCTTATCGGCCCGTATAAAGGCGGTCTGAGATTTCATCCGAGCGTAAACCAGAATATTATAAAATTTTTAGGATTTGAACAGATATTTAAAAATGCCCTGACCGGACTGCCGATAGGCGGAGGAAAAGGCGGAAGCGATTTTGACCCTAAAGGAAAATCTGATAATGAAGTTATGAGATTCTGCCAGAGTTTTATGACGGAACTCCAGAGATACATCGGTGCCGATGTTGATGTTCCGGCAGGAGATATCGGGGTCGGAGCAAGAGAAATAGGTTATCTGTTCGGACAATACAAAAGAATTAAAAATTCGTATGAAGGCGGAGTTATTACAGGAAAAGGACTGTCCTACGGAGGCTCGCTTGCAAGAACAGAAGCAACAGGCTACGGATTGATTTACTTTATGAAAGAAATGTTAAATGCAAACGGTCTGGAGTTAAAAGGCAAAAATATTACTATTTCAGGCTCAGGTAATGTTGCTATATATGCCTGCCAAAAAGCACAGGAATACGGAGCAAATGTTATTGCTATGAGTGATTCTAACGGATGCATTTATGACAAAAACGGAATCAGCCTTGATATAATAAAACAAATTAAAGAAGTTGAAAGAGGAAGAATTTCTGAATATGTAAAACGCAAATCAGGAGCAGAATATATTAAGACTGAAGGTTCTGATTCTCCTATCTGGGAAATTAAAACAGATATTGCACTGCCTTGTGCAACCCAGAACGAAATATCTTTAAACTCAGCAAAAAAACTTGCCGCAAACGGAGTTTTGGCAGTCGGAGAAGGTGCAAACATGCCATGCACGGAAGAAGCAACCGAATATTTCTTAAAAAATAATATTCTTGTTGCTCCTGCAAAAGCAGCAAATGCCGGCGGAGTTGCAATATCTGCAGTTGAAATGAGCCAGAACAGTATGCGTTATTATTTATCTTTTGATGAAGTTGACCAAAAACTGCACAATATTATGTGCAATATTTTCAATTCCTGCAAAAATGCTTCCGAACATTACAATCTCGGGAACAATTATGTTGCAGGAGCAAACATAGCATCTTTCATAAAAATTGCAGAAGCAATGAAATGCCAGGGAATAGTATAGAAAAGTTTTAAATAATATTTGCAAAACTCAAAAAATATTCTTCTATAACATTCATAAGCATAGGCAGAATCCAAACAAGAATTGCCGCACCAATAACAGGTTTGAACAGAAAACTCAAAGTAAAGACATTAACCTGCGGTGCGGTTCTTGAAATTACACCCAGAATAATATCCTGTGCCAGAGTCGCAAGCAATATCGGGGCCGCTATTTGCAATCCCATATATAAAGTATTTGACGATAACTTTATTAGAAGTTCCATATTAGCAAGTTTTGAAATCTGCATTGCCGAAGAATATACAGGGAAAATTTCGAAACTCCGCAACAGAGCTTTGAATAACCAGTAAACTCCGCCGATATTTATAAAAATCAAAATTCCCATAAGAGCGATTAATTTTGTCAAAATAGAAACCTGTGCTGATGTTGTCGGATCCAAAGCAGTGGCTGACTGCAGCCCCATCTGCATATTAATCATTTCTGCACCGGAATCAACCGCAAGAGTAATTAACTGTGCCATATATCCGATAACAGCACCGGTTACAACATTTAATAACAGCGACAGCGCAAAAGAATCGCACTGTGCCAGCACTTTATCAGGAGAAAGAAACGGCACAATGAAAATTGTAACCAATAAAGCAAGAGGAATTTTCACAAGAGAAGGAATATCCCTCCTGTTAAAAATAGGAGCAAATCTGAAGAAACCGAGCATACGTGCAAAAATTAATGCTCCTGCCATAATGTAAGCATTCGCTGAAGGAAACATCTGCATTATTGCCGAGTACAAATTATCCATTTACTACCTGCCCAAAATCCTCTGTGTTTCAACCAAATCCGGTTTCGGCATCGCATTTTTTGATGCCGGAATGTATTTTGGCTTCTGTGCCTGATCAAGATAAGGCAATTTGCCCGGATTTTTCATTATTTGTTCTATATTATCAATATTTTTAAATCTGTCACGCATCTCAGCCGAAAAAGGAATTGTATATTTGTGATAATCAGATTCCAGAACAAAATTATCACTTTTCGGAACAGTATTAAACGCAAGAACCATTCCTTCCTGAAACAGTCCGGTCAAAAGTCTTACAAACCCGACACCGCCGATTATGATAACAAGGAAAACTCCGAGAATCTTAGGAGCGGCGGCAATAGTCTGCTCCTGAACCTGCGTAACAGCCTGCAATATACCGACTACAAGCCCGATTCCCGCAGCAACCAGTACGCATGGCATCGATATTGCCAGCATTATTAAAAAACCTTTTGCTAAGTATTCTAACAGTATTTCCATAATCTGCCCTCACATCAGTTATAACTGGACACAAGCCCTTGAACAATAAGTGTCCATCCATCAACTGCTATAAATATCAGTAATTTGAACGGCATTGATATGATTGTCGGTGATAACATCATCATACCGAGTGCTAACAGGATATTTGCAACAACAAGATCCAGAATTATAAACGGTACAAATATAATAAAACTTATTTCAAAGGATGTTTTCAATTCACTGACAATATAAGCCGGTGCGACTTCCCATATAGATATATCATCCGGAGATTTCGGCTTAGGTTTTTGCGACATTTCGATAAAAAATGCAAGATCCGCTTCCCTTGTCTGCTTGAGCATAAACTCTTTCAGCGGCTTGGAACCCTCCTGAATGGCTGCCACCATATCGTGATTCTGTTTATACGGAACAGATCCCATATCATACATTTTTTGAAATGTTGAACCCATTGTATAAAATGTCAAAATTATAGACAATCCTATTATTACAATTGCAGGCGGTACAGATTGCGTACCCATTGCTGTTTTTAACATTGCAAATACTACAACAAATCTTAAAAAACTCGTCATACAGCAAAACATAAAAGGCAGTAATGAAAACATTGTCATTACTATCAGCATCTGTAATACGGGATTTAAAGTTTGTAATTGATCCATAATTATATCCTTACAATTCGTTTATTTTTTTAGCCATATCCTTCATCGGAGAACCTGTCGAAATTGATTTTGCCGCAGGGGCTGATTTTGGAGCCGCCGGCTGCGGATTTCGTACGGAAGGCTGTACCGGCATCTGCACCTGTTTCTGCCTTACCGGCATTCTCACCACCGGTTTTTGCTGCACCGGCTGCTTAACAGGCATTTGAACGGGATTTCCCGCTCTGGTATCCATTGAATGCCTGATATTTGAAATTCCGATACCCCTTCTTGTTATAGGTTCAAGGTGCACCCGCTTAGACTCTGGAGCCGGAGCCGCCTGCCGGCGTTCCTGCCGTTCAACAAATTCCATAGTATTTCTAAATGTCTGATTTGAATTTTGATAATCTTCAATACAATTCATATCAGGTCTGCCGCTGTTTAATTTGGAGATTAAAGTTGTTCTGTCTATGTCGGAAGCAATTAAAAACTTTTCGTTTCCAACTCTTATGACCTGAAGGGTTTTTCTAGGATTTAAATTCATTGTATCTTCAATTTCAATACAATTTGTACGCTTTTTGCCAAGACTGCCGTCCATAATTTTTTTATACACAAACACGGCAAAACAGATTAAACCTGTCATTGCCATTGTATATACCATAAAATTTGCAACATATCCGCCCATAAAAGCAACCTCTCCTTATTATAAAAAGTTATATATTTTCATCTTCCAGTTCGAAATCACTGTAATCAAATTCTTCATCCTCGGAATTGTTTTCTTCCTCCTCATTTTCGTCATATTCTTCAGAATTTTGAGGATTATTATATTGCTCCTCTCCTTCCGGCGGCGGAGCACTTTCAACCGGAGCGGCAGGTGCGGATTTTTTATCTCCCGTTAAAATTTGATTAATTTTAACACCGTACCTGTCATTAACAATCACCAGATTCCCGCTTGCAATCGGGTTTCCTTCAACTTTTAAAGTCACATTATTTTCATAAAGGGATGTCAAATCAACAACAAGCCCGTTTTCTATGCTTTTTAACTCCCCGAGAGATATCTTGACCGCATCAAATTCAGCTGTCATTTCTACTTCCAGACTGTCCCATATATTAGGAGTATTACTGCTCATCTCTTCTCCTCCGTCCTCTTCTGCCGGTATCAGTATATCCATATTCGGATTTAATTTTACCTGAAATGCTTTTCCGTTTACCGCAAGCTGCAAATTTTCTATATTACTGTCTTCAAATACAACTACATCATCATTTTCCAGATTTTTAATATCAAACAGTGAAAATTTTGTTTTGCCGACAAACACCTGCGCCATAGTTTCGGTATTCGGAAAATCTTCTTCTGAAAATTTGTCCTGCTGAGAAACTACAACTTCAGGATTTAATAATACTGCAGGCATAGTAATAAAAACTTTTCCGGTTTTATTATTATATTCCTCAGTTTCTTTTATTATAAACGTTAGATGAATTACGTCAAAATTATTACGTTTTAATTCATTTTGCGGCGGCGGGCTCAACAAACCTTTCAAATGCTCAAATAAATAATCATTAAATGATGTAATAATCTTGGCTTCTAATTCGGATATTTTATTGATATTGAACTTCATTTTCGACTGACCCAGAATTTTGGACAATATCAAATCTATAGTCTTTGATGTTAAGCGGAAAAACATTTCATAATCTTTTCCTATCTTAATCTTTGTAACAAAACAAGATTCATCCCCCAAAAGACAATTTATATTTTTACTGATTCCGATTAGTTCCATACGAAAATTAGGGTTGAAAAATTCATTGCAAGATTCCTGTACAATTTTCGGGAAAGTGTTTTGATACCAGTTATACTCTTTGCATAACTGATTTGTTGATATTGAATTTTGTAATTCTTCCTTCATTGCAACTATCCCTTAAATTTTCCCGGAGTCTGTAGATAAAAATCCCCACATTTACAATATTACAGATTTTTGTTTCTGACATCAATCTTTTAATGGATTTTTTTACAAAGTCAACTATTAAGATGACAATGTCAATAAAACTAGATATCAAGTCCTGTAAACATTTCCAGTGTTGTAACATTTTTAAGTGCAGGGTAATCTTCAATATTACGGGTTTTAACAAAATCCAGTGCTTCACTTCTTGCAAGTTCAAGAATTTTGGCATCTCTTACAATATCCGAAATAATTAAATCCGGCAGTCCTGACTGTCTTGTTCCCAGAAATTCACCCGGGCCTCTTAACTGTAAATCTTTTTCCGCAATAACAAACCCGTCATTAGTCTGGGTCATAATACTCAAACGCTCTCTTGTTTCCTGTGAACGTGAAGATGTTATTAAAACACAATAAGACTGCAAATCACTGCGTCCGACACGGCCCCTTAACTGATGAAGCTGCGATAAACCGAACCTTTCTGCATTTTCAATAACCATAACCGTTGCATTCGGCACATCAACACCGACTTCTACAACCGTTGTCGAAACAAGAATATTATATTTGCCATCCTTAAAATCTTTCATTACGGATTCTTTTTCATCATTTTTCAACTTCCCGTGAAGCAGCCCGACTTTGTATTCAGGAAAAACTTCTTCTCTTAACTTTTCAGCTTCTATGGTTGCTGCCTTTGCAGAAAGGGTTTCGCTTTCTTCTATGAGCGGATAAACAATATAAACCTGCCTGCCGGCATCAACTTCTTCTTTTATAAGTTTCCAGACCTGCTTATGAGAACCTGTCAATGTTGTGATTATAGGCTTGCGGCCTTTAGGGAGTTCGTTTATAACAGTCAAATCCAAATCTCCGTGAACTGTTAAAGCAAGTGTCCTTGGTATAGGGGTCGCAGTCATAGTCAAAATCTGCGGATTTTGGGATTTCTTTTTCAAGACATTTCTTTGTTTTACCCCGAAACGATGCTGTTCATCAACAACGATTGCACCCAGATTTTTAAATTCGACATTTTCCTGAATTAGAGCGTGCGTTCCGACTGCAACATGAGTCTGTCCGTTTTTCAAATCCGTTTCAAACTTATTGCGGAGTTTTTTCCCGTGGCTGCCTAAAAACAATCCGACACTCAACCCCAGAGGAGTCAGCCACTGAACAAGATTATTGTAATGCTGCTGGGCAAGTATTTCCGTCGGTGCCATCAGTGCGCCCTGATAACCGTTTTCAATAGCGGCAAGCAGCATAATTGCAGCAACAACAGTTTTTCCGCTGCCGACATCACCCTGCAATAATCTCTGCATAGGAGTATCTGAATTCATATCATTTAATATTTCATTAACCGCCTGTTTTTGTCCGGAGGTCAATTCAAACGGCAGACTTTGAATAAATTTCTGCACAAGTCCGTCTTTGTGAACAGTAAACGAATAACATGATGTCGTCTGCGCAGTTGCTTCCCTTAATCTTAAAAGCCGTAATTGTATCAGGAACAATTCTTCAAAAATCAATGAAAATCTCGCCTGCTCCAGCATCTCCATTGATTTTGGGAAGTGAATCTGCTCAACCGCAATACTCTTATCAAGAAGCCCCAGATGTTCCCTTATAAAATCAGGAATGACATTTTTAATATCCTTTTTGTATAACTCAACAGCATTATAAATCGCCCGTCTGAGCGTTTTTATATTCAACCCCTCGCAAACGGTATAAATCGGAACAATTCTTGCCAGATTCAAATTGGAATCCGGATTTTCAAGAAATTCACCGTTCATAATTGAATAAGTCGGCTTATCCATTGTCAGTTGATAATTATAAGTATTTCGCTTTACTACTCCCGAAACCATAATTGCGGCATTAACAGGAAATTGTGCTTTCGTTCTTTCCAGCAGATATTTATTTGCTTTTGCCTGAAAGAAGTTCAATTCAAAACTTCCGCTTTCATCTTTTATCAAAACTTTGATTACAGACAAATTATTTCTGGTATTAAACGCAGACACTGATTTTATATACCCGAAAACAGTTGTGGTCTGTCCTTCCTGCAAATTTTTGATTAATGTTCTTGATGAATAATCCACATGTTTTTTGGGGAAATACATCATTAAATCCTGGGCGGTAAAAATATTTAACTTGTTTAATTTATATGCAATCTTCGGTCCTACCCCTTTAATATACATAACATCAACTTCCGAGGGATGTTTGCTCCTTTGAAGCTGCATTTTTTCTTCTTCCTGACGGCTTTCTTTTTCCTGCTGCAAATCAGTTCTTATAACTTTTATAAGCTGGTCAATCGCACGTTTTCTGTCCGGTACGGAAAGACACGGATATTGTTCAAATGATTCAATAACAACTGCCCATCTTGGATTTTTCTTTGATTTTTTATAATTATTTTTTGCTTCCTGCCTGATAAAATCGGAAAATTTCTGCCGTTTTCCGTGAATATCAATATATTGATACTTAGTTTCAATACTAATAGCCGCTTTGATTTTATCAAGATTTTCAATCATATTAAACTAAACTTCCCTACAAAATAAATCTTACATAAACTAATCGTTTATTGCAAACTGTTAAACAGGAGAATGACAAAAAAATATTTTTGATGTTTTAATATAAACATAATGATAAATCATAAAAATTCGCTGAAATACATTGCCGGAATTTTTACACTCGCTGCAGGACTGATATTTTTTCTCCCCGCAGAAATATATGCTGCAAACAGTTATAATTCTTATAATTTAAAACAAAATTATTCCGTTCCGACAACAGGAACAACTTCACCGCAAATCTTGAGTCTTGCTCCTTCTCCGGCAGTTCTGGTAGAAGGAAAAAGAAAAAATGCCGTAATCGTAGTTGATTTAGCAACCAACATTTTATATAAATACGATAAAAAAGGAAACCCTGAGATTGCATACAGCGTTGCCAGCGGGAAAAAATCAACACCTACATCTGTCGGAGTAAGACTTGTTTCGCATGTTGAATCATACCCGTATAAAACAGCACCGCCATTAACAAACAGAAGGAAAAAACCTTCAGCCTTCGGCCCTAATGTGATAATTCTGACAATGTATGATGCAAGAACAGGTCTAAAATGGAATAACAGCGAATACATACACGGCACGGATGATCCTGAAAGCCTCGGGAAATACAGTTCACACGGCTGCATAAGAATGGATAACGATGTTATTATAAAACTCTCCGGACAGGTAAAGCGCGGGGATGTAATTGTTATGAAACGCTAGCCGCTAAAATAAAGACTGCTGATTAGTATTATATTTTGATAAGTTACAATTAAGATGCCTGTATGCAGCAGGAGAAACTTTCCGCCCTCTCGGAGTTCTCTGTAAAAGACCGGATTGCAGCAAATAAGGTTCGCAAACATCTTCCAGGGTTCTTACATCTTCTCCTATAGCCGCTGCGATAGTTTCAATTCCGACAGGCCCGCCGTCATATTTTTCGATAATCAATTTTAAAAGACTTCTGTCTGTTGTATCAAGACCAAATTCATCAATTTTTAAAATATCCAGTGCGCTATTTGCAATATCTTCATCTATTTTGCCGTTATTTTTAACTATCGCATAATCACTAACCCTTTTTACAAGACGATTCGCAATGCGGGGAGTGCCTCTTGACCGTTTTGCAATCGCATAAGCACCTTTTTCATCTATTTCAATATTAAGGATTCCCGCTGTCCGCGTAATAACCTGAGAAAGTTCTTTTTCGGTATAAAATTCAAGCCTGTGTATAATTCCGAATCTGTCCCTCAATGGCCCTGACAATTCTCCGGCTTTGGTTGTTGCTCCGATTAAAGTAAATTTTGGCAGCGGAACCCTCAGGGTTTTAACTGTCTGGCTTTTTCCGGTTGTCATATCAAGATAAAAATCTTCCATTGCAGAATACAAAATCTCTTCCGCAACCTTGTTCAGCCGGTGAATTTCATCAATAAAAAGAATTTCGTTCCCTTTTAATGACATCAAAATTCCGATAATATCACGAGGTCTTTCAAGAGCGGGAGCAGAAGTTATTTTTAAATCGACACCCATTTCCTGCGCAATAACACCTGCCAGAGTGGTTTTACCAAGCCCCGGCGGGCCGTAAAAAAGAAGATGATCTAGCGGAAGTTCACGCTTTTTGGCAGCTTGAATTGTTATTTTCAAGGTATCTTTTAATGCAGATTGACCGATATAAGAATCAAAAGTTTTCGGCCGGATACAATTTTCAAAATTCTTATCACATTCGATTTTTTCAGGCTTTGTAACAGGATTTTTCTTTGCCTTTACTTCGTGAATATTTGTTTGAAATTCATTATCGTCAGATATTATACTCATAACCTTCCAAGTCCTACACTTTACAAGTATCGTACCATAAAAATATTGTTATTCCAGAAACTAAGCTCTCGGGTGTGTTTCGTTATAAACCTCTTTCATATGCTGCATTGAAATATGCGTATAAATCTGAGTATTTGAAATACTGGCATGCCCCAGCAGTTCCTGAACAACCCTTAAATCAGCTCCGTTCTCTATCAAATGAGTGGCAAAACTGTGACGAAACATGTGAGGCGTAACTTTTTTCGGAAGTTCGATTTTCTCAACTATATCGTTTATTACATTCCGCACCATTTTAGGCTGCAGGCGGAAACCGGTTTTATTGATAAATACCGGAGTTTCTTCTGTAACGGGCGGAAGAGGAAATCCTTTCGCAACCAGCGGCCTTGCATAATCTATATAGCCTTGAAGATATTTTTTTGCCCTGTCTGTAATAAGGATTATTCTTTCTTTTGCGCCTTTGCCAAAAACAGTAATTTCGTTATTTTCAAGATTTAAACTGCCGAAATTCAAACCGCTCAACTCTGATATACGCATACCGCTTGCCCATAACAATTCCAAAATTGCACGGTTGCGGTATCCCGCAGGAGTATCAATATTCACATTGTTCAATATCTGCTCGACCTCATCCGTTGTGAGGAATTTTGGCAATTCTTTCGGCCGTTTGGGGGAAATTATATTTTCGGCAGGATTATTCGCTACTTTTTGCTCTCTGTGCAGATATTTGTAGAAGGTTCGAAGGGAAGCAATCTTTCTTGCTACTGTTGTTTTTTTGTAATTGTATATCTGCATAAAATGCAAATATTCTCTTATTTTTGAGAAACTAATACCTTCGCACTCATCCTCTCCGAGCCATAACAAAAATGCCAGAATATCCGCATAATAAGCCTTTGCGGTGTGAGGAGAAAAATTTTTTTCTATCGTTATATAAGATTTAAAATCCTCTAAATCCTGTTTAGATTTTGCATTTAATACCATACAAATACCTTATTGCTTTTTTACAATATATATTATACAATATTCTCATAATAAATAGAATAGTAAAAGTAAAAGTGGGTGAAAACATGAATTGTAAAAAAGTATTGATAATGTCATTGATAGTGACTTCTTGTATTTTTTGTGCCCCTGAAATTTCTACGGCTCAAACCCTAAAAGCCGGAGTGTCTGTATCCAAAACTTATGTAGATATCAGCCGATTAATTGAATATAACAATTATGAAGACGCGGACAAACGTTTAAAAGAAATTTTATCAAAAAACCCTAATGATATTGATGCTAAGTCATTACAACTAATCTCTCAGGCAAAACAGTATAAATTAGCACCGGCACAATCAGAATTGGATAAATTGCTAAAAAAATATCCGAATAAACCGGAACTGCATTATGCGCAGGGTATGGTATATCTGATGCGTGAAACATCTTCGGATATTGAATATATTAAAAACATCAGAAACCTGTCAAATGCTGCAATAAAAGAATTTATGACAGCGGTCAACCTTGACCCGACATATTTCCAGGCATACAACGCTATGGGGGTCGCAACTTTAAAATTAGGCAACAAAACAGATGCACAGGATCTGTTTAAGATGGCATTAAAATACAACAAGAATTATGCGCCCGCTTATGACAATTTAGGCAACATTGCTATGCTGGACGGGGATTTAGATCAAGCTGAAAGATATTATCTTCAGTCTATCAAATGTAACTCCCACAACCCGACATCAATGTATCATATGGGACAGGTTGAAGCCCGCAGAGGAGATTACACAAAAGCTCTGACATGGTTAAACCACTCTCTGCACATTAACCCGAACTCTTCTCCGGGATGGAATCTGCAGGGTGAGTTGTATTTAAAACAGGGCAACCAGGCTGCTGCTATCAATTCATTCAAAAAAGCAATCCATGTAAAACCTGAAAATTCGCGTCCTTATATTAACCTTGCCGGTGTATATGAAAGACGTTCGGATCACGAGTTTGCAATGGAAGAATTGAAAACCGCAATCATCTTAAATCCTAATTACAAAGAAGGTATTTTAAGAGTTGCAAATATGTCTTTGGAAACAAAAAAATACCAGCAGGCTCTTGAATATTATTCAAGATTACTCGGAGATACAACTTATAACAATACTGCTATTATCGGACTTGCCAATACTTATTACGAAATGGCAAAAGATACGGCAGACAGCAGAGATTACACAACCAACAAAGATGTATATCTCGCTTATGACTATGTAAATGAAGCTATTCAAAGAACTCCGAATGACTTAAAACTTCATCTAGCAAAAATTAAGTTAGGTAAAATTACCCACCAGATGGAATTAACTACCGAAAACTTAAATTATATTATTCAATCAGCAAGCAACAGTTTGATGGATACAGTCATAAAAGGAGAAGCATATTTGTCTATGGGCAGAGAAAGAGATGCTGTTTATACATTTGAAAATGCCATCAACTTTGCAAATACAGTAGATGATGAATTGTACCTGTCAGAAATTCTTGTTCAGCATAAACAATTCAGAACTGCAAGAAAAGCACTGGAAAAAGTGTTAATGACTGATTCTACAAACAGAATTGCACGGAACGGTATTCACTATATTGACCTTTGCGAAATGAAATCTAACGAATTCTTTGAAATTGCACTGCGTCAATATAAAGAAGGCAATTACGCTTCAGCAATTGAATACTGTAACAGAGCAATCGACTTTTACCACAACGCACCTTCAATTGCCAAGTTAAAAGCTCAATCATACGAGGCTGAGGGCAACTATCAGGGAGCAGTTAAATATTATACACAATATCTGGCTATGGCTCCGAATGCGTCTGACAAAGCAGCTGTTGAACAACGAATCACAGTATTCAGACAAAGATTATAATCTTATGAAAAAAAAATTCGATATAAGAAAAACATTTGAAACTTTTTTGAGAGAGCCTCTTAGTATTTTAACTGAGGGGCTGTTTCAAATCGTAAATGTTCAGGCAAACATTTTCAACCAGCAATCCTCTTTCAGTGTTGATTTTTTAAACAATAAAACTCAATTGACCGTTGTTAACAACGAAAAAATGTGTAATTTATTCCGAACAGTGTTATATAAAAGTAAATTAAAGGAAATTCAGGAGAAAAATACGGTATCTAAATGAAACCATTTATAAATGCAAAATTTTTAATAAGCGCAGAAAAGTTAAGCCAGTGTCCAGACCATACACTGCCTGAGTTTCCATTGCTCGGACGCTCGAATGTGGGGAAATCTTCTTTTATTAATGCTCTTGCAAATCATAAAAAACTCGCAAAAACTTCCAATGTTCCCGGGAAAACGAGATTAATAAACTTTTTTAATTTCTCGGATATTTTTATGATAGCGGATTTGCCGGGATACGGGTATGCTAAAGTTTCAATAGAAGAAAGAAATAAATGGCAGAAATATCTTGAAGAATACCTTTTAAAAAGAGAACAAATTAAAACACTGATACAATTCATAGACAGCAGACACGAAATTCAAAAAAACGACTATAACATGAGAGAATGGATACTCGCCTATAAACTGCCGGTAATAACCGTTGTAACAAAAATTGATTGTATATCTAAAAATAAAATTCAGAGTACACTAAATCATGTCCAAAAAGAGTTCGGCGGAGAAATATTCCCCTTTAGTGCGGTAGATAAACGATATAACGAAAAAATTATAGCCTTCCTGACCGGTGACTATTAATATTTGTTAAAATTATAATAAAAAACAGGCAAAAATATTCAATTATATTTTTTTATATCTACAGGTGGTGCGTAAATGGTCAGGATTCTGTCATTATTAAAATATACAGCAAATAAAATCCCTTCATTAAAAGGGGTAAGGCTTGCGCCGCCGCATACTTCTCCTGTTAAAATTCAATCGGAACTTCCCGCTGATACCGTAGTTTTTCAACGATTCAGTCCGAAACATCAAACAAGCATTTCCGAATCCGCATTAACCCGCGGGATAAAACATATTACAGGCTCTTCTGCAGAAGATTCACGCGCCTTGCAGCCGATTATTGAAGAGTGCTTTGTAGGAATAAAAACACCTGCATCTGCAATAAGAATTTTCCGCAGACAGGGAACTGAACTCAGACCGGATAGAGCCATATATATTCTAAATCCGAGTTCACTGGAAAAACTTGCAAGAGAAATGGGCACAAGTAACTCCTATATGTCAGAATTATACAAACGGGCAAATCATACGGGCACCATAATTGACAGAACAAATGCATCACAGATTGCAGAAAATATAATCAAAAACGGGGAAAAGAAAATTACAATTGTTGTTCCCGATGATTTTGCAGGCAGCGGAAGAAGTATGATTGTAAATACCGCCGAAACATTAAAGAATATAGATATTCCTAAAGATGTGGAAATTGAACTCATATTATCACCAATGTGCGCAACACCTTATGCTAAAAAAGCATTTAAAATGTTTGAAAAATTTGATGGCGATGAACTTATGAAAAACGGAGTTCTCAATAAAGACAAACTCCCCGGGAAAAACGCGGATAATTATCTAAATGATTCCGAAATTATCAGAAATTTTACCGAAAAATATAAAGACAGGATGACAATCAGAACTTCCTCTCATATAATAACTGCAAAACCGTACAATGAAACGAATGCATATATTAAATTAAAAGAAACCAATCCCGATGCGGCTCAGGCCATTGATATTCTTATGACGGAACACGGAAAAGGCTACGGCCGCCCGGGTTCCTGCGGAACAATCGTACTTGTCCCAGGCAGAGGGAACATTTTAAAAACCCCTAACAACAACTGTTACGGGGCACTCCCATTCATTTTGGAAGAAGGCGGAACAATAGGAAAAATTAAAAATCCTAATCAAAAATGGTCTGCAAAAAAATGGGAATTTTATGTAAAAAAGATGGCTAAAGAACTTGGAGTAATATAAAATGAAAATCAACAATTACCTTGAAAAATTTCAAATAGCAGCAATATTAAAAAAGAATTCCGAAAATGATAAATTTTCCGGTAAGATAAACGAATTGTGCAAACAATTCAAACAGGAAAACAATTTAATTGATATTATTAAAATATTCAATAAAGACAAAACATTAAAAATGCAGGAAGCTTCTGCTTACTATTTAGAAAATTATAAATTTATAATCGGAACCAAAGAAAATATACAGGATTATAAAAATAACTTAAACCTGTTAAAAAAATATAATATTTCATGCGCCCCGAAAATTGAACAGACTGTATCAAACAAAAATAAACAGTACATCATGCTGGTTATGAAACTTCCGGAAAAAGAATCCGTAATGAAAAATTATACAGCAAATCCAAACATGGTTGATACTCTCGCAAAATGCCAGTTCATAAATGAATTGGAAAATATGGCAAGAAGCAGCAAAAATTATAATCCGCTGATTACTCAAGAGCCAAGCAGTATAAAAGTTACCTCTGACGGACGGTTATATGTATCCGATTGGAATGAAATGGATAAGTTCGCTAATGATAAAGAACAGGCGCAATATTTTAAACAATTGCGAAAATTGCTTAATCTGATATTGATTTAACCGTTTGAATCTCTCAGGTCGGTTAATATTTTTATAAATTCCTCTTTGGTAATAATTGTCGTTGCAGCGTCAGACTTCCCTCTTGTATGGGTAAGAGTTTTGCCGCAGGTATCTTTGAGAGCCTGCCTGAATATGGCATTCTGTTCATAACAAGCCTTGAATGCTCTCACCAGCAGTTTATTATATTTGTTTGAAAATCTGTCATATTCATCTTCCTGCCAGTATAATTTGTGAGTGGAAAGCCACTGGGTGAATTTTTTAGAACGTTCTTTGGCACTTCCTCCGTACATACCGCAGATTTCTTTCTGTTTAATCTTATCTTTAACCTTCAAACTCTGTAAAAATCCTTCTATTGATGCACATTTTACACCGTCAAAAACAAATTCCTTAGGTGCAAGATTACTTAAAACATTAGCAGGATACAAACCGCTTGAATATATATCCAGAGTATTTGTTTCCTTATTAAATGTATCTTTTAAAAGATGTCCGTTTCTGCTTCTTGCAAAAAAATCTTCTTTCATTTTTGGCAAAAATCCCGTATAAGCAATATTTTTCTTTGGTCTGTTTGAATAAGTTATATTATTTGGATACAAAGATATTAACATATTTCTACACCGGTTAACAAGTACGTACCTTAATAAAATCCGTAAAGGTGAAAAATTTATATATTTAAGTGATTTGTAAACAAATATTTACAATAATAATAAATATATATTATACATTAAACAGACTATTTTTTGTGATATCATTAGTAAAGATAGTAAAGAGGAGAAAAAGATGCATAATATAAAAAAAATCACGGAAGATTTATTCTGGGTCGGAGCAAACGACAGAAGAATTGCACTGTTTGAAAGTGTTTACCCTGTTCCGTCCGGAGTTTCTTATAATTCATATCTGCTGCTTGATGAAAAAACAGTACTTTTAGATACCGTAGATAAAGCAGTAACACATCAATTTATGGAAAACATTGAGCACGCACTAAACGGCAGACACCTTGATTATATGATTATCAATCACATGGAGCCTGATCATTGTGCGGAAATTCCGACTATTGTGAATAAATATCCGGATGTAAAAATTGTCTGCAACGCAAAAATACAGGCTATGATTAAACAATTTTTCGATTTTGAACTGGATGATAATCAATATATGATAGTTAAAGAAGGCGACAGTTTAAATACAGGCAGACACAATTTAACCTTTGTCTTTGCTCCAATGGTGCACTGGCCTGAAGTTATGGTGACTTATGATACGACAGACAAAATATTGTTCTCTGCAGATGCTTTCGGTTCTTTCGGAGCGGTTGACGGAAATATTTTTGCCGATGAAGTTGATTATGAACATCGTTATATGGATGAGGCAAGAAGATATTACACAAACATTGTCGGAAAATACGGCCCTCAGGTTACGGCTGTCCTAAATAAAGCGGCAGGTCTTGATATTAAAATGATTTGTCCGCTTCACGGATATGTTTGGAGAAAAAACCTTGAAACTTTTATAGACAAATACACAAAATGGGCATCATACACACCGGAATTAAATTCTGTTCTGATTGTTTATGCTTCCGTTTACGGCGGAACACAGAATGCGGCAGAAATCCTTTCTACACAACTTGCCCAATATGGTGTGAAAGATATAAAAATGTATGATGTTTCAGTAACACATCCTTCATACATTCTGGCTGATGCTTTTAAATATTCGCATATTGTATTTGCATCAACAACATACAATAACGGTATTTTCGTTAATATGGAAAACTTCCTGCACGATATCGTTGCACACAATTTACAGAATCGTAAAGTTGCGGTTATTGAAAACGGAAGCTGGGCTCCAACCTGCGGCAAATTAATGACCGAATTAATTTCAAAATTAAAAAATACAGAAATCATCGGCTCCAATGTAATGATAAAATCCGCAGTAAAAGCAGATAAAACAGCAGAACTTGACAGCCTTGCCAAGGCAATAGCAGATTCAATATAATTTTGATATATCAAACACATTAAACCCTGTCGTGAAAATATATAATTTACGACGGGGTTTAAATTTTTGACATAATTTATTACATTTTTCTAAGCCATTTTGAAAAAATATTTAGTGCGGTTTTCAACCGTTCAAAATTATTTGCATAACCAATCCGTAAATAACCGTCAAGTTCCATTGTTTCCCCTGGTAAAATCATAACCCCCGTTTCCGATTGCAAATTTTTACACAATTCGGCAGAAGATACCGGCAGATTATATCTCGCAAACACTGTCGTTCCGCCATTTGGAGGCACAACGGTAATTTTAGGTTCGGAAGATGCCCAATTGAGCAGAATTTCTTTACCCGTTTTGATTTTATCAAGATTTCTTTTAATAATTTTGTCTTTATTTTCAATAGCAAGACTTGCAAAATAATCATCTATCATCCCGACACTTATTGTATTATATTCCCTGTGATGATTAACCTGCTTTATAACTCCGATACCGGCAGCAATCCACCCGAGCCTTAATCCGGCAAGAGAAAATGTCTTTGACATACTGCCCGTTGAAATTCCATTTTCATATATATCGGCAATTGAAACTGAAAAAGGATTTCCACAGTGGTTCAAGCCGCGGTAAACTTCATCACACAATATATAAGCACCGGATTTTCGAGCAATATTTGCAATTTCGGAAAGCATCTCATCAGGAATGACGGCACCCGTCGGATTATTAGGATTATTTATACAAATCATCTTTGTATCACTGCCAGCAAGATTTGCTAATTCCTCTAAATCAGGAAGCCAGTTATTTTCCTCTTTCAAAAAATACAAATGAACATCAGCACCGAAAGATTTTGGAATAGAATAATGCTGCTGATATGCCGGAACAACCGAAACAACTTTATCCCCGGGATTTATTAATGACATAATAACCAGTTGATTTGCACCGATGGCACCGTGAGTAATCGTAATATTTTCAAGAGTTTGATTTGCATACAAAGAAGAAATTGCATTTCTCAATCTCAAAGAACCGTGAATATCCCCGTAATTCAATTTCTTAGAGAAAATTTCATTTAAATATATCTCTTTGCCTCCGGCAATTTCCAGAAGTTCATTAAGCGTCAATGAATCTACGCATGTATCAGCCAGATCATACACTGCATCTTTTTCATACTTATTAAACCACTCTTCGACTTTGAAATTTTCAATAAACAAATTACTGCACCAAATTAAAACTTATAATCAAGATAATGTACATCCATAAGTTTGTCGAGATATCTTTTATTTGTGACAAGTTCCCAGTCGGTAAATTTCATATCCGAACCGACTTCAAGATAAGGATAATACTTCTTCGGATAATTATGGCGGACAAGAAATTTTATATAATCGCTCAAAACCTGACAACCGCTATGGAATAAAGATTTGTCATCAGGAACAACATCCCCGAGCATATCAAGTCTTGAATGTAAATACCTTGACTTATACTTAAATTCTTCAATATTAGGGATTTTACTTCTTATGATTTGTTTTAGCCCGTTCATTAAATATCTTGTATCATCATTTTCCAGCACAAACCCGAATTTTGCAAGAAACGGAATATTCTTGGTATCACCGGCGAAATATGTCAATTTATTCATTCTGTTCTGGGCAAGTTCCATTATTGATGCCAGGGTAAGCAGTTGTCCGTTACCCTCTCTTTCGGTATAAGAAATCAACTGTTGTCCTTCAATAGTTGACTGATTCTTTTTGAAAACGACTTCAAAAGTCCCGAGATTTTCACCTTCGGCATCATCAATCATTATCGCATGAAATTTGCCTTTGTCTTTGATATACAAATCCACCGGCTTCATTTTTGTATTCAGGGCATTAAATTTATTAAACAACTTAATACCGTTATTCTCGTAAAATGAAACAAATCGTTTAGAAAAATCAATCTTCATATTATTATTTAAATTCAAACATGAAAATTTTTGCTAGTTAAGTACATAAATCTTAATACTTATTAACCTAACAGAAAATTACAGATAATAATACAAAATACATTTAATTTTTTCGGATACGGAAAGTGCTTTGAAAATTTCATTAATTTGTGATTTTGAAACCCCGAGAGCAGAAAGTTTATTTTTGTTATATTTCAAACTTTGCGCAAGAAATTTTACGGTATGCTGATTATATTCAAAAATACATTTTTCATGATTAGATTTCAGATATTTTAGAATATCATCCATCGTATATTCCGAATTTACATTATTTAATATTGATTTTATTATATCAACAGTTGTTGTTGAATTTTCTTTTTCAAAATATTTCAAACTGTCTTCAAAAAGAAAATCTAAAGACGGCTGATTAGAAATTCCAAGAGTTTTCATTGCTTTTACAGGCAGAGATAATTTTGTTTTCTTATTATCAAAAATATTCCAGATTTCTTTACATTTCCGGTCAAGAAAAGTTTTTGCCAGCGCAAATTCTTTTGTATTGCCATATTCAGCCTTTAGTCTTTTCACTTCTATTTCGGAATTATCATCAACTGCTTTTGCGAGTTTATAAATAAGACTGCGCAGTTTTTCATTCCGCAATTCATCATCTATCTGTATAACCCCGAAATTATAACCCGCATACGGGTTAATTTTATCAATATAATTAAGGCTTGAAACAAGTGAATGTTTGGATTGCACGCAGGCAGGAAATGTACAGGTATTTAAACCCGCAATCATATTTAAATCCCTCGTTTCAGCAGACGACGATTTTAAGATTAATTTTTTTCCCATGATAAAATTATTCCCCTATGTATTAATATAAAAAATTTCGGGAGATAAAAATTGCCAAAGCAAGACCTGAATGTTACAAAATTATAACTACGGGTAAAACTCCTTATATTCAGGTTTAAACTCCGGAAACTCCCGTCAATTTCAACAATTCCTCATGAGTATATCTGTACTCTTTTACCTCTGCATACCCGACAGGCAGAATAAAACTTATATAATTCCCGACCGCTTTTTTATCGGTTGTCATAACCGGTATATATTTATTTGCCGGAAATGCCTTAAGCGGTTTGTATCCGAATTTTTGAATAATATCCATACACAAAAACTGGTATTCTTTATCTATGAAATTTTGTTTGTGTGCCAGATTAACCGCAAATTTTATCCCCTCAATCACGCATTCGCCATGCGTATATTTTCTGTAATTTGTCAGTTTTTCAATTGCATGAGCGTATGTGTGCCCGTAATTCAAAACTTTTCTCAAACCGCTTTCTTTTTCATCTTTTTCTACTACATTGATTTTTAAACGAACACAGGCAGAGATAAGTTTTTCCAGTATATATCCGTCTTTACTAAGAATTTTCTCGTAATTTTCGGTCAAAAAATTCAACAGGTTAAACTCATTTGAATCAGCACAATTTTTTTCGATAAAACCGTATTTAACAACTTCGCCGAGTCCGCTTTTATACTGATTCATATCAAGAGTTTTGAGAAATTTTATATTTATAAAAACAACATTCGGCTGATAAAACGCACCGACAAGATTTTTACCGTATTTTGTATTTATTGCAACTTTCCCGCCGACAGAACTGTCTGTCATTGCAAGCAAAGTTGTCGGCACCTGAATAAAATTTATCCCGCGCATATAAACTGATGCGGCAAACCCTGCGATATCCCCGACTACACCGCCTCCGATTGCGATAATATAGTCTTCCCGTTTTAATTTTTTTGACAGGGCAAAATTCAAAATTTTTATATAGTTTTTATAATTCTTTTCTTTCTCTCCGTCATTTAAGACAAATATCCTGTCTTTTGGGAAATTCAGTTCTTTAGAATACAATTTATAAACTTTCCGGCTGAATACAATAATATAATTTTTATCCGAACATTCTTTGAGAATTTTCTTTTTTAAATCGGCAAAACCAATATCCCCAATATAAATAGGATACTTTTTATCCTGCGACTTTATATTAACCTCTAATGTATTCATTACAAAACCCCCGTAATCTCAGAAACAATCTGCCCGATTGTTTTGCCGTCCGTTTCTATCACATAATCCGCTTTCAGATAATTTTTTTCTCTTAAACTAATCAGCGAGCGGATTCTTTCAATATTCATATTATTTTTTAACAACGGTCTTGTCAAATCTGTTTTAATCCGCTCATAAATAGTTTCCGGCTGTGCTTTGAGATAAACAACAACAGAAATATCAAGCAGAAATTCTCTCAGACGCGGATTTTCAAAAACGCCGCCGCCGGTTGCAATAATCATATTCTCCGGCTTTGACCGGTGCAAAATGACTTCTTGTTCAAGATTTCTAAAAAAATCCTCGCCTCTGGTTTCAAAGATTTCGGAAATTGAACATTTCATATCCGATTCAATAATTTTATCAACATCAAAAAGACTGCAGCCTGTTTCTTCTGCCAGAAGTTTTGCGCAGGTTGTTTTCCCCGCCCCCATCATTCCTATTAATGTTACCGATTTCATATTAAGTATAATACCTTAAAATTATTTTGAAAGAAATATATTTAACTTTTTTGACTTGATTTATGGATAAGGTATTATTAGAAAAAGGGGATAAACAAAATGATGAAAAAGATATTTATATTTCTGGCACTTATTGTTCTTGTATGCAGCGGATGCGGCAAAAAGAAAGATGCTTTATTCACAAGTGACTTAAGCACTATAATAAAACGGGATAAATTAATTGTAGGGGTGAAAACTGACACATATCCGTTCGGCTACAAAGATAAAAACGGGCGATATCTTGGATATGACCCTGCACTTGGAAGATTAATCGCTAAAGGGCTTCTCGGAGATGAAAAAAAGATTCAATTTGTGCCGGTAACATCATCTGATAGAATCATGAAACTATATTCCGGTGATGTTGATATGCTGATTGCCACAATGACTATTACACCCAAAAGAAAAGATTTAATAATGTTTTCAAAACCTTATCATGTTGCAGGGCAGGCTATTCTTGTAAAAAAAGGCAGCCTTATCCGCAATATACAGGACTTAAACGAGAAAAAAGTTATTATCGTTTTCGGCTCAACAAGTGAAAAAAGCATAAGACTGGCTGTTCCGGGAGTAAATATTATCGGATGTAAAACCTATCCTGCCGCTCTGCAATTATTAAAATCCGGCAAAGCCGATGCTATAGTTTCCGATGATACAATATTACTCGGCATGGCTCTCAGAGATAAATCCGTTGAACTCTTGCCGAAAAGATATTCCAAAGAACCGTACGGGGTCGCTCTGCGCAAAGGTCCGGAATCAGAAGATTTATTGACAGCCATTAATAATGTCATTGATATCGAAACCCACAACGGACATCTCAAAAAAATTAAAGCAAGTTACGGAATTAAATAATTTCAAAAAATTGCTTAGCAAGATTTATTTCCTGAACTTTTGTGAGTTCAGGATTTTTTAATTTCTGTTTAAGTATAAAATCAAAACACTGCTGATATTTTGATGACGGACTTATTCCCAACTCTATCAAATCTTTTCCTGTTATTTCAATTTGAACATGCCGGAGTTTATTCAGATATTTTTCAACAATATCATTATTGACAGAAGAATACATTATTATTGATTCCAAATTAACACTTTCAAAAGTTTTACAAATTTCAAAATCATC
>CALUYV010000017.1 GCA_944325095.1 Candidatus Gastranaerophilales bacterium
TTTATATTGTATTGGAGCAGTGTTGAATAGTAATCCAACTGAGCATTCAGGTATGTATTTTCAGAATCTTTAAATTCAATAGCATCGCCCAACCCGACCTGATATCTTCTAAATGCTTGATACTGCTGTTCTTTTGCCTGCTGAAGCGCAAGTTTTGAAACGGCAATACTATCATGCGAATTCATAAGGTTTATATAAGCACTTTTTACATCAAGATAAACATCCTGTCTGGCTTTTTCGTAATCTGCCACATACTTTCTATAAGTTGCAGTTGCTTCATCAACCTGCTTTTTCAATAACATAAGATTCAGGTTCGTATAAGCAAGTTCTACACCGAATTGATAACCGTTATCAGAATCCATTTTCCGTCCGCCGTGCTGATAAGAGCCGAATGCTCCTATATCAGGAGTAAATGCACGTTTAGAACTTCTTACATTCAATTCTGCGGCATCCATCATTTTCTTTGCGGCAAGCAATGACGGTCTTGATTCTTCGGCAATCTTTATTAAATCCGGAAAGTTAACATCATATTCTTTTGTATTAAGTCCGTCTTTTAATACAACTTCCGACATTTCCGGAATACCAACGGCATTTGCCAGTTCAACCGCCGCAAGTTCAAGAGTATTTTTTGCCATAATCAGATTTAAATTTGCTTTGCCGAGGTTATATTCGGCATAAGTAACATCTATTTTCGCTTTTTTACCGATTTCATAATATGCTCTTGCCTGTTTTAACTGCAGTTCATAATCTTTTACGGTTTCTTCATAAACTTCTTTCTGATGTTTTGCAAACACAAGATTGTAATATGCAACTTTTACATTATAAATTACGGTTTCAATACTTGTTTCAGCGTCAAATCGTGATGATTCGTAAGTTCTTTTTGCAGAATCTGCAGCGGCTTTTGTTTTTCCGAAATCAAACAAAAGCATATTAGCAGACAAAGTCGGAACATAATACATATCATATTTCTGCTTCATCATACGCGCATAAGCACTGCCCATTGTCATAAGCATATCATTTCTTGAATAACTTACACCGGCATTCAGCGTCGGGAAATAATTAGACCAGGCCTGCCCGACTCTTGATTTATAAATCTCGGCATTACTTATTGCAGACATAATTGCCGGATGGTGAGATATTGCAAGTTTTATACAGTCGGAAAGAGTAACTTCGCCGCCAATATCCGCATAAGTAATATTGCTCTTTATTGCCGGAAATTTTGTTTCGTACATTCCTTCCGCCTCTTCAGAAGATTTCAATTTAGATCTGGCATTTGACCTTAATTTTTTAATTTCCTTCTTCTTGTTAACTTTAACCTTCTTCTCCGGCTCAATAATTTGAATTTCTTTTTCTTTCTTTGCTACAAGTTCATCTTCCACAGGTTTAACTTTTTTTGCCTGTGCAAAATTCATACCGAGCAGTATTATTGATAATATTAATATTCCGTTAAAAACCTTTTTCATTACTCATCTATCTCCAAATCTTTATCCGTTATTTTTTTCTGAGGGAATTTGTCAACAAATTCCTGAACCAGAACATAAAATGCAGGTGTCAGTACAGCACCTAAAGTACATGCCGCAACCATACCGCCAAATACTGTTGAACCGACAGAAATTCTTGAATTTGCTCCGGCACCGACCGCAAATAACATAGGCAGGACACCGAGAATAAATGCCAGCTCCGTCATCATAATCGCTCTGAATCTGAGTTTTGCCGCTTTAACCGCCGCTTCTCTGACAGGTAAACCGTTTTTCTCATGTTCATCTTTTGCAAACTCAACAATCAAGATTGACTGTTTTGCGGCAAGACCGATTAATGTTATCATACCAACCTGTGAATATATATCGAAAGACTGATTAATCATCATCTGGAATATCAGTGCTCCTAATGCCGCAATAGGAGATACCAGAAGTACGGCAATCGGAATTGTATAACTTTCATACAACGCAACAAGGAATAAATATACAAATATCAACGCAAATGAAACAATCATCAATGTCTGCCCTGATGCTTCCCTTTCCTGAGCGGAAGTTCCTGACCAGTCAAAAGTCATATCAGACGGCAAAACTGATTTTGAAACCTCTTCCATTGCATCCATTGCTTCGCCGGAACTTTTTCCGACTGCCTGCTGGCCTTGAATTTGTACAGATTCATACTGGTTAAATCTTGTAATAGATGCCGTACCGACTGTCTGCCTTAATGAAACAACAGACAATACAGGAACTTGAACACCGTTTTTATTCTTTACATAAATACCTTCCAAATCGGTTGCTTTATTTCTAAATCTGCTTTCAGCCTGTATTTGAACTTTAAACACACGTCCGTATTTATTAAAATCGTTAACATAATAAGTTCCGAGCATTGATGAAAGTGTAGAATACAGTTCCTGTAAATCAATATCCTGCGCTAATGCTCTTTCGTAATCAATATCAACTATATACTGCGGAACATTCGCCTGGAAGGTTGTATTAACATTTGACAATGAAGGATTTTGATTTGCTGCTGAAATCAGTTTGTTTGCCCAGGATTCCATTTCCTGTGCGGTATATTCACCTTGAGATAACAACTGGAATTCAAAACCGCCCATCATACTCATACCTTGAATTGCCGGAGGCGAAAAAGTAATAATTGATGCTTCTTTTGTATTAGATGCAATTTGTCTTACTTTATTTAATATTGCAGTATGTCTTAAATCTGTCGGACGCCCTTGTATTTTGCGTTTTATCCACTCTATAGGCCCGATTTTTCTTTCTGCATAATCATTAAGCATTATAATACCGGTTGCAGAGTTAACCGCACCCATACCGCCAAATACCGTTAATCTTTTAGCATCAACACCTTCTATATGTTTTACCTGCTCAATAAAATTCATCGCAACATCCTGCGTTCTGGATAATGAAGCACCGTCAGGAAGAGTAATGGTTGCAAGCAGTACACCCTGGTCTTCATCAGGAATAAACCCTGTTGAAATAACTTTGAATGCGCCGAGTGTCATTATTAAAATTACTATATATGTAATTACGGTTAATTTCTTATTATAAACATATTTTTCAACAAACTCCATATAAAAATCTTCAAGTTTGTTGAACTGCTCGTTAAATTTAGTAACAAGCACACCTGTTTTAGCGTTCATTCTGTCTTTTACATGTTTCAAATGGTTTAATAACGGATGTTTATTATCCTCCGGTGACGCATCGTTGTCCTGACCGAGAAAATGTGAACACATTGCAGGAGAAAGAGTGAGCGCGCACACTGCGGAAATTGCAATTGAAACCGCAACACAAACCGCAAACTGTTTATACATAACACCCGTCATTCCGCCCATAAATAAAATCGGCACAAATACCGCCATCAATACAAGAGCCATTGCAACAAGCGCAGAACCGACTTCTTCCATTGTCAACTGGGTTGCAATAATAGCAGATTTGCCCTCTTCAAGATGTCGTTTAACATTTTCGATAACAACAATCGCATCGTCAACAACAACCCCGACTGCAAGAACAAGTGCAAATAATGACAGCATATTTATAGACATATTCAAGGCTTTTAATGCAACAAAAGTCCCTAATAGTGAAACAGGAATTGTAACACAAGGAACAAGTGTTGCCATACCGTCGCCCAGGAATAAAAATATTATCAATACAACAATTAAACCTGTAAGAAGAATTGTAAATTCAACTTCCTTCATTGATTCGTGGATATAATCCGCATCATCTTTAATTGTCATAATTTTAAGACCGTTGGTAAATCTTGCATTAAGTTCATCAACTTTTGCATGCACCGCTTTGGACATGTTGATTATGTTAGCATCAGGCAATTGAGAAACCGCAATAATTGTAGCCGGTTTTCCGTCTATCAAACCAAGTCTTGAATAATCCTGAGCACCGAGTTCAACTCTGCCGATATCTTTTATCCGGACATTTGATCCGTCCATATTGGATCTTAAAATAATATTTTCAAATTCTTTAACATCAGAAAGCCTGCCTTTTGTTTTCAATGTTAACTGCAGAGCCTGGGCATCATCTGTCGGGAGTGCACCTAACGAACCTGCCGTAACCTGTGTATTCTGGTTTGATATTGCAGATCTTACATCACTTGAAGATATATTTAACCCCGCCATTTTCTGCGGATCAAGCCAGATACGCATTGAATAATCACCCGCACCATATACATCGACATCCGCAACACCTTCTACACGTTTTAATTCGTCCTTGATATAAATTGATGCATAATTTGATAAATCAAGTCTTGACCAGTTTCCGGACTCCGGAACCAGCGCAAACATCAATGCACCTGAACCGGATGATCTGCTGACTGCTGTAACACCGGTTCTTTGAACATCCTCCGGCAGTTGGGATTGTACCTGCTGAATCCTGTTATTAACATTCATCAGGTTAATATTTTTATCAGAACCGACTTTAAAATACATTGTCAAAGAATAACTGCCGTCTGATGATGTTGATGTCATATATGTCATATTTTCAACACCATTGAGTTTATTTTCAAGAACCGTAGCAATCGAAGACTCAATAACCTCTGCGGATGCGCCCATATAATTTGCTGAAACACGAATCTGCGGAGGAGTAACATCAGGATAACTTTCCTGCTTTAATCCGGCTAAAGAAATTAACCCCACAATCACAATACACAGGGATATTACAAGTGCAAATCTCGGCTTTCTTATAAAGAAATACAGTTTATCCTTATCAAAAATCTTCTTCATTATTTCTTACCTTTTTTATCATATTCTTCACGGGATATAACTTTTAACTTCTGTCCTTCAGCAGTTATACTCTGAATACCTGCAACAACAATAGTATCTTTATAATCCAGACCATCAGTTACTATCCAGTTTTTATCAATAGTATCGGAAACTTTAATATCTTTACGCACTGCTTTGTTGTCTTTGATTGCCCAAACATAATATCCGCTCATTGCATCACCTTTGGCGCAGGATTGAGGAACAGTCATAAATGAAACCTGTTCAGGGGCTGTCAGGGTGACTTTCATGTAATCTCCAGGGACAAGCCAGCCTTTAGGATTTTCGAAAACCGCTCTCATCTGAACCGAACCTGAATTTTTATCTATCTGGTTATCTACAAAATTAACTTTTCCTATATAAGGATATGTTTTTCCTGAACTGAAAATTGCTCTGACTTCAACATTTTTAAATTTATCGCTTGCTCTGAGCAATTTAACAAAATCACTGCTTCTCAAACTGAATGATACATATACAGGATCCGTACTTGATATATTAACCAGCGGGCCTGATGTGGTGTTAACATAGTTGCCTTCGGTTATTTTAACCTTCCCTATTCTTCCGTCTATCGGAGATTTTATTGTTGTATAACCCAAATTTACACGGGCAAGCTCATATTTTTGTCTTGCCGCGTCAAGAAGTGCCTGATTGGAATTTCTTGTCGCTAAACTTGAATCAACATCAGAGTGGCTTATTAAATCTTCTTTTATCAAAGAATTTGCTCTGTCTAATTCCTGCTGTGCATTCTTTAACAGTGCACTGTACTGATTGACAGCAGCTTTAGAATTGTTAACTTCCAGTTGATATTCTCTCGGGTCAATCTGGAAAAGGGTTTGTCCTTTATGAACAAAATCACCTTCTTTAAAATATTTTTTCTGAAGCCATCCAGAAACCCTTGCAACAACATCAACAGAATATTTTGCCTCAACTCTGCCCGTTGATTCTGCAGAAATATAAGTATCCATTTGAACCGGATTATCTGCCACAACTTCTTTAGGCAGCCTCATTAACTGCTGGGCAATCATACCCGCAACATATGTCGATACCTTATTATAAATAATCGGTAACACGATTATTAATACAACAGCAACAGCCATTTGCTTTCTTGTAATCTTTATTTTCATACCTTTCTCCCATACTATCTAGTGGTAGCATTTTCTACCTTTATGATAGTAGTTTAAAATATACCTGTCAATAGTCAATATATATGAGATTTTATAATATATTTTTATACAAGGTAAAATAAAGGGAAAACGTGTTTTAGTCCGCTTTCCCGATTTTATACAATACGGTTTAGTATCTGCTAATTATAAACCCAGTGCAAATTTTTTGTTTGCGGCAACCATATCAATCGCATTGTTATAATTATCTCTTAATGCGACAATATTACTGTACTCTTCATCCAGCCCGTTTAATTCTGCCAAATAACCCGAAACCGCAGAAAGAATTGACGGATTAGTTTCGGCACTCTCAAGCAATGCTTCTATTTCTGCTCCGATATCATCCAGAATATCAACTACATCAGCATCGTCTGATACACTCAAGCCAAGGGAAGATGCCAGAGTTTTTGCTTCCGAAAGCACTTCCGTTTCTGTCGGAACAGCCTCATTTGCTTTGTTTTGAGTCCGTGCAGCCAGTATTTGCCGTGCTTCGCTCTCGCTTATGTCATCTGTAACAGCGATACCCAAAGCCTCCAGTTCTTTTTGGGTTCCTTCGTTTAACTGTGCATTTCTTGCAGCAATGCTGCCTGCATTGACCGAATTGATTGATGTTGTCATAAATAGTCCTTTCTTTTCAACAAAATCTCTCTCAATAATGAGTACCTCTTTTATCACGGTCTATAACCAATAGAACTTTAACAATTCTGCCTGAATATTAAGAAAGTTTTACTTGTAGATTATTCTACCGGTTGCAAAAGAGCAGAGTAACTGATACAATACAGATGAGGTAGAGATTATGGCTGATAACAAAAACAATAACCTTTTTCTGGAAAGTTTACCGTTCAAACTGGGTCAAACCGCCCGTGTTAGTGAACTTATCGGAAGGAGTTATTACAAAAAACACCTTTTAAATGAAAAAAATATTCTGGAAGTAGATGAATTTGTAATACTCAGTTATTTGAAACAAAATCCGGATGCCTCACAGGCTGAAATTTCCAAATTTATATTGAAGGGAAAAGCACATATTGGCAAAATACTAAACAATATGGAGCAAAAAGGATATATCTCAAGAAATGTAAAAATAGAAAAAGGAATAATGATAAAACACTCCAGCCTGACAGAACAAGGAGAAACTCTGTACAAAAGTACGGATGAAAAATTTTGCGCACTTGCCCGCAATGCACTTGATCATCTGACTAAAGAAGAAGCAGAAACCTTTATAAAACTGCTTGATAAATACAAAAAAATTCTTTTGGAAAATTTTGAAATCTCTTTTTAACTATTCAAACCGCATTTATATTCAAAACAGGGTTAACTGTTTTTCAAAGTGTTTTCTTAAAAAAGATGCTCTGTGATATTTTGTTAATCCGAATTTGTCAATTGCCGCAAGATGTTCTGCCGTAAGATAGCCCGCATTTTTTTCCCACCGGTACTGGGGAAATTCCTCTGCAAGTTCTTTCATATACCTGTCACGGGAAACCTTGGCAAGAATACTTGCAGCAGCAACGGAAGCTGATTTTCCGTCCCCTTTGACTATATATTTTTGAGGGTATTTATAATTCTTTATCAACTTGTTGCCGTCCACAAAAGTCATAAAATCTGTCAAACGGGCTTTGGAGATAACATTTTCACAGGCCAATTTCATTGCTTTGAGAGAAGAATTTAAAATATTAATTTTCTCAATTTCTTCAACTTCAATATTTATAATTGAATTAATTGAAGCACCGAAAATAATATCGTATAAACTTTCACGAACTTTTTCCGATAACTTTTTTGAATCATTCAATTTTTCAAGATCAAGGATAAGGGAATCAGTAACCTCGGGAAAATAAACAGCCGCCGCAAACACTCCGCCCGCTGCAGGCCCTCTTCCGGCTTCATCTGTACCTATTACATTTTTATAAATTTTATCAAATTCAAACAATTGATTCATTTTAAATGACTTTTACCTTTTCAAATAAATTTTCAAAATTCGGAAAAGAAATACCTGCCCATTCAAAACCGTCTATCATAACCTCTTTTTGTGCAGCAAGTCCTGCAACATAAAAACTCATTGCAAGCCGGTGGTCATGAAAAGTATCCAGACAACAGCCGCCCTTTAACTCTGACTTCCCGCTGATAATCATACCGTCATCGGTTTCTTCAATATCAGCACCCATCTTTTTTAATCCCTCAACAACAGATTTAATTCTGTCGGATTCTTTATTTCTTAAATCCTGCGCATCGGAAATAATTGTATCTCCACCGGCAAAGGATGCAAGCACCGCAATCACGGGGATTTCATCTATCAAACGGGGAATAATTCCGCCGGAAATCTTGCAGCCTTTTAACGATGAATATTCAACCATAATATCTCCGACCGGTTCGCCGCAGACAATTCTTTCATCCAAAATTCTGATATTACCGCCCATTTCTTTTATAACATCAAGAATACCGGTACGGGTAGGATTTAAACCGATATTTTTTAATACCAGCCTTGATTTCGGAATAATTAAAGCGGCGGCAATAAAATAAGCAGCAGAAGAAATATCACCGCAAATAGTCATATCAACCGGAGCCAATTCGGATTTTTCGATAGAAACAGTATTTCCATCCGTTTTTATATCCGCACCCATATATTTTAAAAGAATTTCGGTATGATTTCTTGAAAGATACGGTTCGGAAAATATTGTTCTCCCCTCTGCCTGCATCCCCGCTAAAAGGATACAGGATTTGACCTGCGCCGAAGCAATTTGAGATGTATAATTTATTGAATGCAAATCTCCGCCTTGAATTATTAACGGAGCAGTTCCGGCAGAAGATGTAATTTTTGCCCCCATAAGCGTAAGAGGTTCAATAACTCTTTTCATCGGACGCTTTGAAAGACTCAAATCACCGCATAATACGGATTTAAAGTTTTGACCTGCCAAAACTCCCGACATAAGCCGCATTGTTGTTCCGGAATTTCCGCAATCCAAATCATAAACCGGAGGCTGAAACTTTCCGGAGGAACAAACAGAAAGTGTTTTTTCATCAATAAACTCTATTTTTACACCCGCTCCGCGCAAAACATTTATCGTCGATAACGGATCTTTGCCGTCAGAAAAATTCCTTATTATTGAACGGCCTTTCGCCAGTGATGAAAAAATAACCCCTCTATGCGACAACGATTTATCAGAAGGAATTTCAATCTCTCCGTTTAAATATCTGAAATCTCTCACTACCACCTTGCGCATAAGATAATATTACCATAAAATCATCTATTTAAACTACTATTCAAAAACAGAAATATGTGATAGAATAACAATGTTATGAATAAAAATATTATTATTGTGGGAATTGCGACTGTAGTCGCAATATATGGAATCTTATGTGCAGTAGCAGCACCGCTTGCAAATGTATTTTTAACGCTTGCAATAATTGTAGGCGGAATTTTGCTGGCATTATATTTTATGTTCAAAAACAAGATATATGCTTTGAGTATTTATATTGTGCCTGCAAGATATCATGCCGGAGCAAATGCATTAAAAAATAACAGTTGCACAGTAACTTATTATTGCGGGGATAAACTCGTAATTGCAGACAATACAGCAAAAAACGAATGTAACAAAAGATATTTCATAATCAGAAACAGCAATCTCGTTAATGTTGATAAAGTTTGGTATCAAATTTGCAGAAATTACAACAGATACTCAACGACCGGTTCTCTTGCAGATTTTTGCAGAGCATTTACACCGGTAGATATTCAGGTTGAAAAAGACGAAACAAAACCTAAGAAAAAAGTTATTGAAAGAAAAGAATACAGAAACCCTGACACAATCAAACCAAAACCGGTTCATACAGGCCCGGAAATTGTTGATTTCAACAACCTTCAAACTACAAACCGTGCACAGGCTACATCAAAAGAAGAAGAGGCTGTCGGTCTTGAAGAATTTTTGAGTATGGGTGAAGTTATGCAAAAGGTTTCACAAAAAGTTAATGTCAACACCGCTGCAGCCGGCGAACTTACCGTTTTTAACGGAATAAATATCGCCATCGCAAAGAAAATTGTTGAATACAGAAACCTGAACGGTAATTTCAAAACAATTGATGAATTTATAGAAGTTGCGGGCGTTGATGAACATTTTATTCCGCAAATAAAATCTCTTGCCGTACTTGAAGATAAAAAGAACGGTCCTGATGATGCTCCGAATGAAGGACGGTTAATTGACTGGTAATCTTCTTAACATCTACAAAATAATCAAAAACACGGAGGTCGAAGGCCCCGGCAGAAGATTTTGTATATGGACTCAAGGATGCAGCAGGCATTGCAAGGGATGTTTTGCAAAACAAACCTGGGAGTTCGGTGTTGGAAAATCCTTTACTGTTGATGATTTGTGGAACGAAATAAAAGCGGAAAATGGGATTGAAGGAATTACCCTGCTTGGCGGAGAACCTTTTGAACAAGCAGAACCGCTTGCGATTTTGACAACTCTGGTCAAAAATTCCGGATATTCGGTTGTTTGTTTTACCGGATACACTTATGAAGAACTTAAAAATTCAAAAAATTCCGGAGTAACCGCCCTGTTAAATAATATAGATTTACTTATTGACGGGAATTTTATACAGGACAAATTTGATTTAACCCGTCCATGGGTAGGGTCATCAAACCAGAGATACTTATTTCTTACTGATTATTACAAACCTGAAGATATAAAAAAATATAAAAATAAAATTGAAATAAGAATCGCCGGAAACGGAAAACTCGAAATAAACGGAATGGGGGATTTTAAAAAACTGGAACAGAAATTGTGTTTACAACTCGGACAAAATAAGATAAAATAAGGCAGAAAGAGAGTTAAGAAAAAGATGAATAATAATATAGTAATGCAATTGTCAAGACTTTTCAGAGCAAGGTTTCCATATATATATTTAACAACCTGGGAAGAAGAACGGGCAATTAATCTGATAAAAAAAATGGCAACTTCAGAAAAACTTATAAAAGTAAGCCGTGAAGTTTATATCTGGACGCAAACAAAAGGCTTTACTCTGAACGGAGAAGTGATAGAAGGAACTATGTCGCCTGACAAGGCTCTGGATTTTATCAGCAAATGCAATAAAAATGCTATTTTTATAATGTGCGATTTTCATGTATATTTCGGAGTCAAAGGCAGACAGATAGATTACAATGTAGTAAGAAAAATCCGGGATAACATAGCGGAATTAAAAACCAGCAAATACAGGAAAAATGTAATTTTCATGGCTCCTGAACTATTAATCCCTGAAACAATGCAAAAAGAAGTATCTCTTGTTGATTTACCGCTGCCTTCGCTGGATGAAATAAAAACAAAGTTAGAAAAAATGCTTGCGCAAAATAAACAGATTGATACTACAAAACTTGATGAATCGATTAAAGAAAAATTATGTAAAGCCGCACTCGGTTTGACACTGCAGGAAGCAGAAAATGCCTTTGCCCTTGCAATGGTTAACGACGGCTGTATTGATGAAAGAGATTTAAATATTATACTCAACGAAAAAATGCAGGTAATCAAAAAAACAGGTATTCTTGAATTTATCAATACAGATATAAAACTTTCCGATATCGGCGGTCTGGAAAACTTGAAAAACTGGCTGAATAAAAGAAACAACTCCTGGTCAGAGGCCGCAAAAAAATACTGTCTGCCGGCACCGAAAGGTGTTCTCATAACCGGTGTACCGGGCTGCGGAAAAAGTCTTACAGCAAAAGCAATGAGTGCAGCATGGCAATTACCGCTTTTGAAACTTGATTTTGGTAAAATATTCTCCGGCATTGTAGGCAGTTCGGAAGAAAATATGAGAAAAGCAATAAAAACCGCAGAAGCAGTTGCTCCGTCAATTCTATGGGTTGATGAAATTGAAAAAAGCCTCAGCGGGATAAATTCAAACGGGGACAGCGGAACTTCCTCCAGAATTTTCGGAACTTTCCTGACCTGGATGCAGGAAAAAACAGCACCCGTTTTTGTAATCGCAACAGCAAACAATATCAGCGGTCTGCCGGCAGAATTATTAAGAAAAGGACGTTTTGACGAAATTTTCTTTGTCGATTTGCCGACCAAAAACGAAAGAAAAGAAATATTCAAACTTCATCTAGAAAAAAGACTTCAGGATAAAGAAGTCGCAAGCAAAATAGAAATAAATGATGAGTTATACGACAAACTTGCCGATTTAACCGAAGGTTATGTAGGGGCAGAAATTGAGCAGATTGTTATTTCCGCTTTATATGAAGCCTTTTTCCAGAAAAGACCGCTTGAAATATCGGATTTGGAAAATACTATCAAAAATGTTGTTCCGCTTTCCGTAACCCAGAAAGAACAAATACTTGCACTGCGGCAATGGGCAAATATAAGAGCGGTTACGGCAACTAAAAAAGACGATATGGCTCAATATGCCTCAAATTCCGTCAATAACCTTGAAGATGATATTAAAAACACAAGAGGCGGAAGAACATTAGACCTGTAAAGAAAGGGAAACTCAAAAATGTCAATTACTCTTATGGCATATCCGATGGCTTTTTTGATTGCACCTGAAAAATCAAAAAATGAACAATTAAGAATAAAAATACCCGCCGGTGATAAAAATAAAATAATGGCAGACGAAAATTTAAAGGCAATTAGAGTTATGTCCAATATCGCCGGCAGTGAACTTGAAAAATTAATGGAAGAAATAGGCGTAGCATTTATTACCGCAAGCCATTTTTATATAAACACGACAAAACTTGATATTATTACAGAAAATTCAGGCAGATATATAATTTTCACACTCTCAGGAACAGAAAATGCTACCCTGCTAAAAAATGCTTCGGAAGCCTTTTTTGCTGATTTAGACAGGATTACTGACCGAAATGTCCGCCTTATCGGAGATAAAGAAATATTTTATTATTACTACACCACAGGTTACAAAAACATAAAAGAAATTTATAAAAATTTAAAAAAAGAACAAGCCGCAAACATATATACCACGGAGAAAAACGAAGTCGTAGCGGATTTAAAAGGACAAAGCCTCAGATACTATAAAAACGGAGAAGAAGAATTTTATACGCTGGAAATAGAACAAAAAATCAGTATTATGAATATCGGTGTAAATGAAGAGCCCGTAGAAGAACATGTATCATACGGCTTGACAAATTTAAAAATAAAAACAAACATAAAAAAAGAAGAATTGAAAAATTTATTGAATGCAATAAACTACGGATTTGATGAAGAAAACGAACAAACCCCGCTGCGCAACAGTTATGCAGCATTGAACTGGGTTTATAAAGACGGATTTTATACTGCGGAATTCACCGGACAAAACAATACGGCAATTATAAAAGAAGCCGAAATAATCTTCCGGAAAATGAATATGGCGGCAAAACGAGATTTGCGGAGAGTGAATGAAGTTACTACAACAATTTATACTTATAATACAAATTATACTGATAAAGGCGTTTTATTAAATACTCTTTATGAACACGGCGCAACAGAAATCACGGAAAACGACGAAGAAATTTCCTGCAGATTATTTGATATGGAAATGAAATATTATAAAAACGATACGGGGGCTTTCGCGCTTGATATCACACAAATATCAGACAAATCGGAATGCGAAGATTTAATAAACGACTTAAATAAAGAATATGGATTAAACATACAGGAAATCACATATAATAAAATAAAAGAACGGCTGCAGCAGGAAAATATGAGATTGGAAAGTGAAACCGTGCTTGATGACAATTCAATAGTTCTAACTATAGATATTTAGAGGTATTTTATGGGAAAAATAAAAATAAAATTACTTCCTGACGGAACAATAAAAATGGAAACAGAAGGCATAAAAGGCGAAAAATGCATGGATTATGCCAGAGTGCTTGAAAAATTGGCAGATGCCAAAATTTATAATCTGCAAAAAACAGAAGAATATTACCAGAAAGAAATATTAGAACTTGAAGAAGTACAGGAAATAAAAAATATTGAATACTAAATACTATTAAATTGCAAAGCCGTCAAATTTATAGTAAACTTATTTGTAAGAAAGGCTGGAATAATGGCAATAAGAAAAGTTTTAAAATACGGAGAACCATCACTAAGAGAACCGTCAAAAGAAGTTCATAAAGTATCAAGGAAAATCAGCGATCTTGTAAGAGATCTGCTAGATACAATGTATGCCCAGAACGGAGTAGGATTAGCTGCTCCGCAGATAGGAGAAAATGTAAGAGTATTTGTTATTGATGTTGCAACAGGTAATGAACCGTTAAATCCGATTGTGTTTATTAACCCAAAAATAATCAAAAAAAGCGGAGCAATTGAAAGCAATGAAGGATGCTTGAGTTTTCCTGAGGCATATACAAATGTAAGACGATATAAAAATGTAATGATAAAAGCAATAAATGAACATGGAAAATCTTTTGTTATGGAAGCAAAAGACGGAACTCTTCTTGCAAGAGCGATTCAGCATGAATACGACCATTTAGACGGAATTTTATTTATCGATCACTGCATAAACAGATTTGAAACAGAAGCAATCCTCGAAAAATACCACCTTCCGGCTCTTGAAACCGACAGATTACTGGAAGAAAAAGATCTGGAGGAGGAATTAGGGAAAAATGATTAAAGTCGTATTTTTCGGAACTCCTGATATCGGGCTTAAATCTCTGGAATATTTATATAATTCCGGCAAATTTGATGTTCTTGCAGTTGTAACCCAGCCGGATAAACCGGCAGGCAGAGGGCACAAACTTCAAATGCCTCCTATAAAAAAATTTGCAATTGAAAAAAATATTCCTGTTTTTCAACCTAAATCAATCCGAAAAGAACCGGAAATTATTGAAAAATTAAAACAATTACAGCCGGATTTTTTCGTGACCTTTGCTTTCGGACAGATTTTATCTCAGGAAGTTCTTGATATACCAAAATACGCAACAATTAACCTTCATGCATCGTTGCTGCCGAAATACAGGGGCGCAAACCCTATCCAAAGAGCAATAATAAACGGCGACAAAGAAACCGGTATCTGTACAATGATAACCGAACTTGGATTAGATTGCGGGGATATCTGCCAAAAACTTACTATACCGATATCTGATACAATGAACTGCGAAGAACTGTGGAATGAAATTGCCGAAAAATCACCTGAAATGATAGGTCAAACTCTGGAAGGTCTTGTAAATAAAACTCTCGTTCCGCAAAAACAATGCGAAAACGGCATTTGTATGGCAAATAAACTCACTAAAGAAGAATGCTTGATTGACTGGTCAAAGTCAAATCTAGAAATACATAATCTGGTAAGAGGAATATGCCGTTCTCCGGGTGCTTATTTCATATATAACTCAAAAATAATTAAGGTTATTGAATCAACACCTGTTGACGGTGAATACGAAACCGGTAAAATCACAATCAATTCCAAAAACGGGATTGATATCGGCTGCGGAAAAGGACTTTTAAGAATATTGAAAGTTAAACCGGAAGGCAAGGGCGAAATGCCGGCAAAAGACTGGTACAACGGAGTAAAAAAATAAATGATATCAAAAGGTATAAGAGGAGCCATTACGGTTGATAAAAACACTGAAGATTCAATCCGGGATGCAGTTATAACTCTGTTAAAAGAATTAATTGCAAAAAATAATATTGAAATCAGCAAGATTTCGCATGTTATTTTTACAACTACAAAAGATATCAATGCTGCGTTTCCGGCAAAATTTGCAAGAGTGGATTTAGGATTTGAAAAAACTGCTATGATGTGTTTCAATGAACTTGATGTACCATATTCTCTGCCAATGTGCCTGAGAATACTTATTGTCTTAAACTGCGAAGAAGATTTTGAACCGGAATTTGTATATTTAAAAGGGGCTGCAAATTTACGAAAATAGTAAATTTGCCTAAATCATTCAAATCCTGCACCGGTCATATATAATAAAAAAAAACAGACAAGTTGCCTTGTCCGCTTATTTCATTTCTGAAACAAAAAAGGATTCACATTAACCTATACTTTGTTTTTAACGAATATAAATTAAATTCATTCCGCACATTCGTTACAGATATATTGTACACTAAAGTATATAAAATTTCTAACATTTGTATATACTATTAATATTTTTTTTACAAAAAAACCGGTTAAACAGGTCAAAATACAGTCATACCGGTAAAATAAAACTTTTAAAAACCGGCAAAAATTTTTACATAATATAAATTAAAATTTCCGCAAAAAATATTGCCTCCGCAAAAGGCTTACAAACAGAGGACTGCAAACGAATATGAACAAAAATTAAATTTACGACAACCTTCTAATTATTTCGTGGGCTTCTTCACAGTCTTCAAAAGCATCCGTGATTTTCTCGGCATATTTCAGGGCTTCATCATTATTTCCGAGTTTTTCATTACATTTTGCAAGACTTAGCAAAACATTAACATTCATCGGAACTTTTTCCAGCATACTTTCAAAAATTGACTTTGCCTGCTCATAATTTCCGAGTTCAAAATAACATAAACCGAGCAGATTCTGCGCATCCGGCAGTTGTTCAAGTTCGTATGCTTTAACCAGATATGTTTTTGCGTTTTCATAATCCCCGAGCAGGTGGTAAATTCTGCCGGCAATAAACAGAAGGAAAGCAGACTCCGAACACATCGGCAGCACCTTATCAATCTGCTCTTTTGCCAGTTCAAACTGCTTCAGATGGGTTTTGTTTAACGCTGAAAAAGCAAGTGCTGTCGGATTTTTATCATCAATTGAAATTGCGTTTTGGTACATCTCATCCGCTTTTTCAAACTGAGAAGTGGAGTGAAGATAATTAGCATATTCAACTACAACGGAATAATTATCCGGAGCCAGTTCATAAGCCTTTTCAAACTCATCTTTTGCATAATCAAAAAGTCTTTTATTCAAATAGATTACACCAAGATCTTTATGAGCAGCAGCAAACGAAGGATTTAAACCGCATACTTTTTTCAATATTTGCTCTGCTCTGTCAGGATCGCCTGATTTTTGGCATAAAACAGCCAGTTCATAATAAGTTTCATACGAAATTGTACCCTGCTTAATAATCCTTTCATAAACTTCTTTTGCATTTGAATACTGGCGGGTCAGAACATAGATTCCGGCCAGTTTTTTCAATATATGAACTGCTTTTGGCATCATAAGCACAAGCTGTTTTAAAATAGAAATAGCAACCTCATACTGTCCCAATACTTCATAACAGCAAGCAAGGTTGTATTTAAAATTAGGTTTTTGCGGATAAGTTGCGGCAAGATATTTATAATGCTCTATCGCATCTTTAAATTTTCCTGCTTTCACCTCCGATAATGCCCACGCAATAATATAACTGTCCTCATCAGGTTCATTCATATGTGCTTTTTCAAAATATTCACACGCCTCTTTGTGCTTGTTTTGCAACTGCAAAATAGATGCCATGTTGAAAAATGTCAAACCGTCAGTATCATCAATTTCAGATGCTTTTTTATATGTTTCAAAAGCCTTATCAAGATTTCCGATTGTTAAATATGAAGTTCCGAGATTGTTGTATAACTGCAAATTATCAGGTTTCATTTCCAGTGCTTTTTCGATATATTTTACACTGTCTTCAAAATTCTTTGCTGCCATACAGGCGGTTCCGAGAATATAATACACCGAATAATCATCTTCCTGCACCAAATCCAGTGCTTTTTTACCGGTTTCAATAGCATTATCATATTCCTGAAGTTTAATATATGTTATTGCAAGACTCTTATATGCATCTATATATTCCGGACGAAGTTCCAGAACTTTTAAATATACATGTTTTGCGGTAATTAAATCAGACAAACTGTCATAACAGCAGCCAAGATAATACCAGCACAGAGCATCATCCGGACGAAATTTAACAATGTCCTCAAGAATATAACGTGCGGCATCAAAATTTTCGAGATTAACTTCGCACAGAGCCATAAGTCTTAATGCGTCATAATCTTTTTCATTTTTAAGCAAAATCTGATCTAATTCGTCTTTTGCTTCATTATACTGCCCTGCTTCTATTATTTCATATAATCTGTCTATATCTTTATCTTCCATAGCAATATTATTATAGCACAAACTAAAAAAGAGCGGTAACTCCGCCCTTTTTTAATCTCATAAGCACAACATTCTAATTAATACATATAAATTCCTTCTTTGTGAGCCATCATTGATCTGTTATAAATTTCATATTCAAGATGATTGCGATTTCTGACATCATCGATATCTTCTTCTTCTATGGTTTCAGTCGATTTCAATTCACGATTTTTGTCATATTCATAAGTTGTTACCGTATCGTTATAACCGTCGCCGTCTTTGTCAACAAATCTTTTAATTGTTGCCGTGTCGTCCGAATCATAATAATAACTATCTACATAATACATTTCATTATTATCAAACTTGCCGTCTTTATTTTTGTCAACACGGGTGATTGTTTTGTATAATTTACCGTCCTTATAAACCTGTTCTGTCTGAGAACCGTCCTTATTCATAACAAAAACAGATTGTTTATTCCCATTGGTATTAAATCTCTGTGCGATAGAAGTTCCGCCGTTTGACTGTAATTGTGTTCCAAAATTAATAGTTAATCCCATTTTCATTCCCCTTTCAATAATAATTACTTATATCCCCTGTATATTAATATTAAGTATTTATCAATAAAAAAATTGCCCTTGCTAAGAAAGAAAAATCAGCGGGGAAGCAGAATATAAAAGGAATACAACAATTCTAAACTTGAAGTTACATTTCTTAATAAAACCTGTTAAAAATTTGAGCAAACAAAAACTGCACCGCTACGAGCGGGAAATACGCTTTTCTAAACCGTATTTAACAAGTAAATTAATTATATCTTGAGAAAAATAAGAAAGTAACTGTGCAAAATATGCATCTTTACCTATTAAATAAGAAGATTTTACACGGGATTTTAAAGCAATATGTTTAATTTTACCTGCGGCTGTTTTTACATCAAGCCCTTTTCGAGTATTTTTGAGTGCATTATTTTTCAAAAATTCCAACTCACGGGAATACTCCGTACTGTTATTTAAAATTTTTTCATTTGAATTAACAGACTTTTCCCAGATAGGAGTTGCAATAACACCGGGTTTTACTGATACAACTTCAATATTTTTATGGTTTTCAAGGAAAAAAGAATTGAAAAAAATATCCAAACTTCTTTTGGATGCGCAATACGGGCTGATAAACGGAAAATGTCCGAAACTTGCCATAGAACTTATATTTATTATTCGTGTTCCATCAAGAACCGGCATAAGATTTTGAACAAACTCTATATGAGAAAATGTATTTATTTGAAACTGCTCTTTCAACTTTTCAGCCGGTAAAACTTCAACCGGCCCTGCTACGACCGCACCGGCAGCATTTATCAATATATCAATTTTATCAACCTGCGACTTTATATATTCGGCAGCAGCAGAAATAGATTTCTCATCAAGCAAATCCATATAAAAATAATTTACTCTGTTTAATTGATTATCAATTTTACCGGAATCTCTGTAACCTGCAAACAACAGGAAATCTCCATCCTGCGCAAACTGATTTAATAATTCTTTTCCCAAACCGGAAGTAGCACCGGTTATAACAACAACTTTATTTTTTCCCATTTTGCCCCCGAAAAAAAACAATCCTGCCCTTAGTAACGGACAGAGATTGTTTTTAAATCTAATTTTGTTCTACATACCCATGTAAGAAGCGAATAACGGCAAATACAATGCAGCAGCAAGAACAAGTACGATAGAACCGATAACAACAAGCATGATAGGCTCAATCATTTTTGTCATTACATCAATAATCGCATCTAACTGCTTATCAATGTAATTAACCGCCTGTCCTAACATATCGCCCAGACGACCGGATTGCTCACCTGTTGCAATCATAAACAAAATCATCTTAGGCATTGTTCTTGTAGATCTCAAAGCTGCTGACAGGTGCTGTCCCTGTCTTACTTTTGCAGTTGCTTCAACAACTCTTGTTTCAAGTGTGTGGTTTGTCAAAGTCAAATTAGACAGTGTCAAACATTCAAGAATCGGAACACCCGCATCGTATGCAACCTGCATAACCGAAATGAAGTTAGAGAAATTTGAATACTGAAGCAAATCGGATATAACAGGAATTTTTAATGCCATTGCATCAATTTTCCAGCGGCTTGGCTTCCACTTGAACAAGAAATTAATGGTAAAGCAGATTATAGCAATTGCAATCGGAATCCCCATCCAGTTCTTTTTCATATACAAACCGGCAGCCATAAGCGTTCGGGTAATCCAAGGCAATTGCATACCCATTGAATCAAACATATCTTTAAATACCGGAAATACGAATACAAGCATGACAATAATAATGAAACCGGCAAGCAAGATAACGAATACCGGATACATCAAAGTACCCGTAACTTTACTTCTGATTGCGGCTTGCTTATTCAGCAACTCTAATAAACGTTCCAGAGTTTTTTCCAATTCACCTGAATCTTCACCGGCTTTTACAAGACCGATATATACCTGACCGAATTGTTCCGGATATTTTGCAACAGTACCTGCGAAAGTACCGCCGTTCATAATCTGTCGTCTTAATTCACTGGCAACCTGACGTATTCTCAACTTGGCTGAATCTGTTTCAATAAACATCAAAGATTCAATAATAGGAATACCGGCTGCTGACAATATCTGCATAGTGGAAGTAAAGTCAATCTGTTCTGCCAGACCGAGTTTTGGCATTCTGCCTGCTTTTTTAGAAGTATCCTTCTTGGCAGTAGTGGTAACTACACCTTCCTCAACAATATTTGTAGCAAGAAGTCCTAAATCTCTGACAGCCTGACGCGCACTGCGCATATCAGATGCTTCGACTTTACCTTTTACGAGTTCATTTGACCCGTCCTGTTTTAATGCTGTATAATTATATATTGCCATAAACTATTCACCTATTCGCCTGCCATACCCAGAACTCTGACAAACTCATCAATTGTAGTCTGTCCGTTCATAATATGATTTAAACAAGAACGGTGCAATGTTGTCATGCCGTTTGCAACCGCTGCTTCTTCAATCTCAAGATCATGAGCGCCCAATGCAACAAGTTTCTTAATTTCTTTTGTAATCTGCATAATTTCATAGACACCCAAACGGCCTTTATACCCCTGGAAATTACATTTGTTACAGCCTTTTGCTCTGTAAATAGGAGTTTTTGTCAATTTTTCAATTTCTGCCGGATCAAGAGTTACCATTGAAGCCTCTTCTCTTGTCGGATAATATTCTTCTTTACAATCATCGCACAATTTTCTGATAAGACGCTGTGCAATAACACCTGATAATGTAGATGAAACAAGATAATCTTTTGCACCCATTTCAATCAAACGGGTAACTGTAGCCGCTGCGGAGTTCGTGTGAACCGTACTTAATACAAGGTGACCTGTTAACGCAGCTGAAATTGCGATTTCAAGAGTTTCATAGTCACGAATTTCACCGACGAGTATGATATCAGGGTCCTGACGTAAGATAGCACGCATACAGGACGCAAATGTAATACCCGCTTTGGCGTTGATTTGCGATTGGTTAATACCCTCAAGCTTAATTTCTATAGGGTCTTCAATCGTAGTGATGTTAACAGTTTCATCATTTAAACTTTTTAATACCGAATACAAAGTAGTAGTTTTACCTGAACCGGTAGGACCTGATGTCAAAATGATACCGTTCGGACAGGATACCATCTTTTTAACTTTTACAATATCTTCTTCCGATGCACCAACCAACTTAATCTCTTTATCGGTTGAAGAAAGAGATACAGCAGGAGCCAGAATACGAATACAGACCTTTTCCTTTCCGGAAACAGGAAGGGTGTTAATACGGAAGTCGTATGAACAATCTTTATAATTTATTGAAAAAGTACCATCCTGCGGTCGTCTGTTTTCTGCGATATTCATTCTCGCCATGACCTTGAAACGGGCAATTACGGATGATTCGATTGCTCTTGGAATATCAAGAACCTTTTGCAGCATACCGTCTTTTCTGTAACGGACAATATAACCGGTCAAACGAGGTTCTATGTGAACGTCTGATACCCTGCGGTCAATACCGTCTGTGAGAATTTTGTTAACGAATACTGCAACAGAACCCGTTGCGTTGTCAACTTCTTTTGCAAGTGCATCAGCCGGAGTTTCATCACCGGTTTCACTGGATGCTATAGCATCCGCCGCCGCTGCTTTCGCAGCTTCTGCCGCTTCGTTTTTAGCAAAGAATGTATTATATGAATTATCAAACTCAAAACGAGTCATTAATAACTGTTTAGGCACCAGACCCGTTTGATAAATAATTTGTTTTACAATGTTCTGGCTTAAAGGCTTAACAACACCGATGATAATGTTTTTGCTGTCGGCAGAAATAGGTATAACTTTGTTATCTCTGATAAATTCAGGTTCTAAAAGTTTTACATAATCTTTCTGGTTTGACAACTGCGCTGTTGTTACAACATCATAACCGGTCTGCTCATGCAATACTTCTTTCAACTGATCCAGAGTAATCAAACCCATCTGGAACAATGTTGAACCGATATTGACGTGTTTGCGCTTTGCTTCACCCAGTGCCTTCATCAAATCTACATCTGAGATAAGGCCTTTTTTCAAAAGGATTTCACCGAGTCTGCCCTCTTTGCCGGCCTTTACGGCAGCCTCGCCGCCGCTGTGGCTTGATGAGAAGGAACTTGCAATAGCCTCGCCGTCCGGTATCTTGATTTCAATATTCTTTGGAAGAATATCAGTTAACAAACTCTTTAAGTCATCATCACCTACGAGCATAAACTTGATAGGGTGTGAAAAGGTTTCTTTTAAAACATTACTGATAGTATCCTTATCTGAAGATTTACATACAGCGACGAACAAGAAATTGTCTTTTACGCTTATCGGTACAAATAAATGTAATCCGAGCAAGCCTTTATCTACACTGTTTAATATATTCTGATCTATGCTGTTTTTTAATCTTAATATTAATGGATTCATTTGTTTTACTTTAACCTATTCCAGACTTAATTATGTTTACAATGTTCACAATTTTATTACAGAGAATTATCGTGGGCTGCTGCATCTTCAGTATCAATAATGATTTGCGGAGTCAGCAGCATAACCATTTCTTGTCTTTCTTTTCCGGTAATTGTAGTTCTAAAGAACATACCAAGAACCGGAATATCACCTAAGAACGGGATTTTTGTAACATTCTTGGTTTCACGTTCCTGAATCATACCGCCGATTACAAGAGTTTCACCATCTTTAATTCTGATACCTTTTAATTCAAGCATTCTTCTTTGAAGTAAGTTTGCCAGAATATCAGTTCCGTTAGTATCATATACAGTATCTGCAATAGTGTTATACTGAGGTGTAATATCAAGAGTTACATAACCGTCAGGGCTGATGAAAGATGAAATTTCTACAATAATACCATTATCATCACCTTTGGTAACTTCTTTTTGAGTTTGAGAAACACCGATAGAACCAGTTGTTAAGAATTGTGTTGTCATTGTATCAATGTACTGTGAACTTAAATCGATTTTAGATGACTTACCGCTGGTAAGTAAAATCTTCGGATTTGCAAGAACTCTTGCTTTGTTACTGCTGATTAAATAATTAACAGTATAAACTAATTGCGGAGAAGTTCCCCATTTGCCGACTTTACCGATTAAATCATATTCACCTGTATCCGGGTCAAATGTTGCACTGTCAACAATACCAAATCCATGACCTGCAAAGAATATAGGGTATTGTGGGTTAGTACGGAAACCGCCTGCTTGACCGCCGGCATTGAATGAGAAGTTCTTGCTCAAGAACTGCCACTGGTTATCAAATGTCTTGCTGCCTGTTTCATTCAAACTAACAATCTGAACTTCCAGATATGCTTGAGGTGTTTTTCTGTCATTTGCAGCAATATAGTCACCAATCAATGCTAACTGATACGGAGAGCCGCCGATAATTTGAACTGTACCGAGCGACGGGAAGTAAGTAACAGTCATACCCATCGAAGGGAAACTGATTAATTTATCATCATCATCGTCATCATCTTCATCTGAATCATCATCAAAGTCATCAGAGTTGACAGCAGCAAATGAACATGCCAACTGTCCGCCGCTGACTGTTATACTGTCAGAAGTAGAAGAATCTGTAGAAGAATCAGATGCAAATCCTGTAGGAATACCGGCTGCACCGCCTGTTGATTCATCAGAACCGATGAACATTGCACCAGGAATTAATGAAGTACAAATAGCGTTCGCCATTTCCGCAGGAGTTGTATGATTTACTTTATATGTAGTAATTGCCGGTTTTTTATCAACCTGTTCCAGCAATCTTCTGACTACATCAACATCAGAATCTGTACCGGTAACAATTATTTCGTTAGTAATAGGGTTTGCAACAACAGCAGATCTTGCTGAAATACCAGGGTTGGATTTCATTTTTTCTTTAGAGCCGAAGAAGTTCACATTGATAAAGTGAGCAACAGCTGCTGCGTTAGCATAACGGACAGGAATTACTGTTACCTGGTTTCTGTCAGACATTGACAGAGCATTTTCTGTAGTAGAAATAACAAGCGCACTGTCTTGAATATCATAATAAAGTTTGCTTGTTGTAATTACCAGATTGAATGCCTGTTCTAACGGAATATCAACCAAATCCAAAGTTACTGTGCCTTTAACATCAGGAGTGAATATAATATTCATACCTGCTTGATCCGCAAACATTCTCAATACCTGAGTAACATCTGCATCTCTTAAACTCAAGTTAACACGGGTATCACCGTTCAGCATGCGAATGCCTGATTTCAAACTAACCGATGAACCAAGACCTGCCGATCTAATAGCCGGTCTGCCTGCGTTATAACTCATGTAACCGTCCATCGCAAATGATGCACTCATGGAATTGGTTGCAATAAACGCAGTTAACATTAAACTTGCAATAACCTTGTTTTTAATTTTACTTCTCATATCTGCTCCTGCCTATTACTTTATTAATTTCAATTAACTTTTTCTACCACCAAATCTGCTTTCTAAATTATATAAATCATTCTTCGTCTTATCGAGATCATCTTTAGAGAACAATTCGCCGATTCCTGCCGAGTAAATGTTCGAACCCAGAGAAACCGTAATCCAAGATTGATTGATTTGAAGAACTTTATATTTTTCATCAATAATCTTATCTCCCTGACGAACCAGATAATCTTTATTATCAAGATTTATAATCGCAGACGGATTTGATTTATTATACATAATACCAACAACTTTGGTTCTTGTAATCTTTGATGCCGCAGCCTCCGAATCAGCAAGTGATGTAGGAGGTACCGGTAAATTATAACTATACGGATTTGTATCATCCGGCAATCTTATAACAGTATCTTTTAACTGTTGAATCTTAGCAATCTTAGCATTGTATGCATCTGCTTCCGCAACAGCCTCTGCACGGGCCTTGTCATAAATTTCAGCCTCGCCGCTCGGCATAAACGGATCACTTCTTCCGACGGAAACAACGTCATAGCCGACAAGTTTATTATTATCTGCGGCTTTTTCCAAATCAGACGATACCTTTATTTCTGACGGTTCAACAGTAACCTCTTCTGTTGCTGCCGCAACCGGTGCTTCAGGCACTTCTGATTTTGGTGCCATATTCGGAATAAAACTACAACCGCCGGCTATTATACCAACGGAACAAGCAACTATCATCAACGCTGCTACAAATCTTCCTCGTTTGCTGAATGTCCTATCCACCCATTTCTCATTTCTATAATAATAAGTATTCACGCTATCTCCACCAATCCAGTTAAGTTATTCACACATAACATTATATTTAAACTTCTTTTTTAAGGTATCCGTCATTTAATGTATCTTTAATAATTTTGATAACTATCATCAAATCGCGGTCTATCATTATTCATATTATAATATATTTTTCAATTAGTCAAAAAAATACGAAACTTTAAAAATTTAAAGCAAAACTGGCAAAATATCAAACTATATTTGAAATACAGACACTTTACAATCTGTAATATTACCCTTTTATATAAAAAATCAATCCTTATATTTAGATAACCTTACCGACAAAAACAAAAACCTAGAGCATGCAAAAACTATCTGCGAATTGTAAGACGCTCCAAAAAGCGCACGAATCTGACTATTTTCTTTTCACTGTCAGCCGTCACCGAATCAACCAGTATTGTTCTGCAGCCGAGCCGTTTTCCGCATAAAATATCTGTCAAGGGTCTGTCGCCCACCAGAGCGCATTTATCCGGAGTTAAATTATGCTGCTTAATAAACTCCGAAATCTTTTTTGTATCGGGTTTTGCAGCACAAAACAATGTAGGAAAATCAGAAACCGCCTTCACTTTTGAAATATACGAACTGTTCTTATTATTGGATACAACTGCAATAAAAAATTCTTTTCTGACCCTGCCAAGCCAATCCAGTACATTTTGAGAATAAACACCTGATTTTGATGCCATAAGAGTGCTGTCTAAATCAAATAATAATGCAATTACCCCGAGTGATTTTAACTCCTCAAGATCAATATCCGACAGCCGTTTTAAATTATAATCAGGTTTAATAAACATATTCTTTCACTCCGGTTGTTCTTGCAAGTGCAACTTCATAATCTTCCGGCTCTCTGTCAAGTTTCAAATAAACTTTAGCATTTGTATTTGCAACCTCAAGATTCTGCCCTTTTTCATCCAGTATCTCAATAACTTTTGAAGTAAACTGTTCTGACGGAGTGATAATTTCAACTTCATCATTCAGAAGCACTTTATTCTTTATCGTAACAAAATAAAGATTATCCGTTCTGTCAGAAGAGTAATCAACTTCCGAATATACTTTTTTATCATGAAATTCAAATAAGAAATCCGCACCGGCAAGCCCTTTTGATATATCATAACTGTAACTGTCTGACGGGTTTTCTCCAAGTGCAAATCCTGTTGTATAACCTCTGTTGCCGACTTTTTTAAGTTCCGTAAAATATTTTTCCATGTCAATTTCAGGATTAGATAATACAGCATCAATTGCTGCTCTGTAGGTTTTTGCAACAGCAGAAACATAATAAAGGCTCTTCGTCCTTCCCTCAACCTTGAAAGAATCAACGCCGGCAGCCATCATTTCTTTTAAATGTTTTACAAGACATAAATCTTTCGGGCTGAGAATATGCGAACCGCGTTCGTCCTGATTTATTTCGTAATATTCTCCCGGACGGGTGCTCTCAACCAGTTTGTAACTCCAGCGGCAAGGCTGTGAACAATTGCCGGAATTTGCTTTTCGCTCTCCGTTTGTAAAATAGTCGCTTAACAAACATCTGCCAGAAAAGGATACACATTGAGAACCGTGAACAAAACATTCAATCTCCATATCAGGCACTTGATTTTTTATCTCCGCAATCTCCGGAATCGAAAGTTCTCTTGCCAGAACAACCCTTTTGGCACCCATATCCTGCCAGAATTTTACACACTCATAATTTAAAATATTTGTCTGTGTACTTATATGAAGTTCAACTTCCGGCATATATTTTTTAAGCAGGCGCAAAATACCAAAATCACTCACAAGCACGGCATCCGGATTTGCATCTTTTATTATATCCATACACTCTTCCAGATGTTTTATATCCGAATTGAAAGCAAATATATTCAATGTTAAATATGCTTTTGCACCGAGCAAATGAGCCAGATCCACTGCACTTTTCAAATTCTCAAGAGTAATAATTTCACCCTTGCGCATAGCACGCAGGCTGAAATCCACGACTCCCAAATATACAGCATCCGCACCGTATTTTACAGCATATTTTAACTTTTCCAAATTGCCCGCAGGCAATAATAATTCCACTTTCCGCATACACCGATAATAAAATAAAGTTGATTAATAATCAACCAAATAGGTGATGTTTGTTTTTAGTAAATATGGAAAATAGAATATATACAAAAACGAGAGTTTATTTTTTGGAGAAAAACATGCAGACACTCAACAATGCAACCAGTACTATTAAAGAAATATGGTCATACCAGCACCCCGTAATGCATACATGGTTTTTATTCAGTGCAATATCATTATGCGGCATGTTTACATTACTGTTTTTTCTGGGTTAATTAGAAAGAGATAAGTCTTATAACAACTTATACCCCTATAAAAACAAGGGTTAAATTTTTGACCCTTGCTTTTATTTCGCAAATACCGTTATGCCTTTATTGTTTTATAGGTATTATCGTAATATTTTTTCAGTTTATATATCATAATAGAGCATAGCAGAATCGCTGAAAGACACAGCCCTATCCAGAAACCGATAAGTTTTAAATTATATACAAGCCCAAGAATACATCCGACAGGAACAGATACACACCAGTATGCGATAAAGTTTGCCAGAAGCACAATATCGGTTTGCTTAACACCTTTACATATTCCTGAAAGAGATATCTGAAGCCCGTCAAATACCTGAAAAATACCGACAACAAGCATTACAGGAACAACAATATTGTAAATTGCCCCGTCAACAGTAAAGACCCCGACAATCAAACGAGGGAATGAAAGGAAAATTATTGCACTGCACATCATAAAACAAACAGATAAAGAAGTTCCAGTAAGTGCATATTTTTTCAATTCTTCAACATCGCCGGCACCGTTTGCAAACCCTACTTTTATAGCAATTGCATTTGAAATGGCAAACGGAACCATAAATGAAATTGTCGTAAGCGAACATACAAGATTCTGTGCTGCCGCATAAACACCGGATACTCTGCCCATCAAAATTGCAATACAATTAAATGCAACAAACTCAATAAATACGGCAAGAGATATCGGCATTCCTATTTTGAGCAAATTATGATAATAACCTTTTTCATGGTAATTATTAAACCGCATATTCATAAAACAATATGCCAGAAGAACAAATCCCATAAAATACCTTACAAGCAGACTTGCAATTGCAAGCCCCGCAGCCCCGAGTTCAGGAATTATCCCCCAGCCGTTGACAAAAATTATATTTAACACAACATTCAAAAATACGCAAAATAAAGTTACAATATTCGGAAACATTACAATTTCAAAAGTTTGCAAAAACTCTTTTAAGCATGCATGTAAATATGCACCGAATGTACTGAATGCCGAAATTAACATGTATTCTTGAATAGGTTTTAAAAGTTTAGGTTCAAACCCGAGTTTTGGAATAAAAGGAATAGCAGCAAGTATCAGAACCGATGTAATAAGAGCAAGTATCATAGAAAATCTGATTGAAGGATAAAAATATTTTTTTACAGTTTTACCTGCCCCGCGTAAATTGGATAAATACGGAGAAATACTCGAAATCAATCCGATACCGAATGTAAAAATACAATTCAAAATTGCCGTTGCAATACTCACGGCGGCAAAAGTATCCGTAGAATGGCGGCCCGCAATAATGACATCACCGACACCGATTAATATAAAACCTATATTACCTAAAATTATTGGGGCTGCAATCTTTAATAATTCTCTAATATAATAACTTATTCCATGTTTTGGCATAATTTCATAATAACACAGAAATAAATTTTATATTCCACATAAAAACAGAGATTTAATTTTGTGATTTAGAAGATAAAGCACTTAAAGCAGACCCGATAAGAAAACCTATACCGATACCCCAGCCGAAATTTGTCCATCTTATCCGTTTAAAAGCATCTGATGCAATATTATCCATCATTGCTTCGGATTTTTTATATGATTGAAAATTATCCTCAAATGTTTTCTTCAAATTTTGCACCACATCACTGTCGGTAATTGATTTTCTTAATTCCTGACAACGTTTGCTGATTTCATCTATATTTTCAGCAATTCCTTCTTCTTTCAAAAACATCTTATTAGAAGTGCTCAGATTGTTCTTGACAATCTGCCCTGCAGATTCAGTAAATCTGTCAATTTTATCTTCTGTCAATTCCTTTTTTATACAGAAGGCATTTCTGACAAATCTGTCTTTTGTAACCGGAAGAAAATATGCTCCCATACCTGCTGTGCCAAGCATAACACCGGCACCAATATTCCTTGATTTATCAGACACTGCATTCATTGACATAACTTCACTCCTTAGAACTATTCGTATTATAAGAAATATAAAACCGCTGAAAATTAAAATTTGCTACCTGATAAAAATTTTTATAAAAACAAAAAGACCTGAAAAATTCAGATCTTTTTGTTCAGATTTTCGATAATATTAACGAACTATTTTGAAATAGTCTGGAAAATTACATCGAATGCTTCAGGATCTTTAACCGCCATATCAGCAAGCATTTTTCTGTTAACAACAATATTTGCTTTTTTGCAAGCGTTAACAAATCTTGAATAACTCATACCGCGGGATCTTACAGCCGCATTAATTCTAACAATCCATAATCTTCTCATATTACGTTTTGTAGTGCGTCTGTCCCTGTAAGCGTATTTTAAAGCTTTCATAACAGCAATGTTAGCAACTTTAAAAATTCTGCTTCTTGCACCGATAAAACCTTTAGCAAGTTTTAATATTTTTTTGTGCCTTTTAACACCGGCACTGCCACGTCTTATTCTCATTTTCTATGCTCCTATCTTGAATACTTCTTGTATGGTAACTCTTTAGATACCAGTGCTGTATGTGATTCCGAAACCTCTACCATCTTGAAAATTCTACGTTTTCTTGATGAAGATTTGTGCTGGAGCAAGTGGCCGATACCAGCTTGTCTTTTCATAATTTTGCCAGTTGCTGAAACTTTGTAACGTTTTGCAGCTGATCTGTGTGTTTTTAATTTTGGCATTTTCTTCTCCTTTTTGTTTAAAGTAGTAACTAAAAAATTACAGGCATACCAAAGCCCATAACTTTCGGCTGAAAATATTATACTTTTGTAAATTTTATTTTGCAAGCAATACGGTAAATTTTTGTAAAGATTAACTCAAAATATCCAGATTAAACCGCCGTGCAATATCCGCAATCATATACAAAGAACCGCATATAATATTTAATCTGCCGTCATTAAAATCCGGTTTTGTATCAGGGGTTAATTCTTTTGCCTTAACAGGAGAAACCTCCTGCAGCTGCTCAAATGTGCAGGAATTTTTATGATTAAAATGATAAAAATAAACTTCAACATCCTGATTGCTATACGAAGAAAACAAAATATTAAGCATTTTCGGATAATCTTTATTGTTCAGGCATCCGAAAATAAATCTTTTTTTCGCATTCGGATAACACATTTCAAGACTTTGAACCAGTGCGGCAATCCCGTTTGGATTATGCGCCCCGTCAACAACCGTATTTTTTTCTGCAATATATTGAAATCTGCAAGGATGTTTAACATTACGTAAACCTTTATCAATAATATCAGGTGAAATATCAGGGAAAACGGTTTCAATAACAGCAAGAGCAAGCGCAAGATTTTCCTGCTGGAACACACCTTTCAAACAAAGACTGTCTGTATTTGCAAACGGAAGAATAACCATAAGCATAGCACCGATACTGTCTGCAGCATCTTTATAAACTTCAAGACCTTCAAAGACAATACAAGGACAGCCTGATTTCATAATCCCGGCTTTTTCAAAAGCAATTTCGCTTATAGTTTTGCCGAGCCGCTCCGTATGATCTAAATCCACATGAGTAATAACTGAACACAGATGGGATTTAATAACATTTGTTGCATCAAACCGCCCGCCAAGACCTGTTTCAAGAATTGCGATATCAACATTGTTATCCGCAAAATACTTAAACATAACGGCGGTCAAAATTTCAAATTCCGTAAGATCAATGTTATGTTTTTCGGAAAGATTGACAATATCAAAAACATACCGTGTAAAATCATCATCCGAAATATCATTCCCGCAAATTTTTATACGCTCGTTGTACTTAAAAATATGCGGGCTGGTAAAAAGACCGGTTTTAATTCCTGCAGCAGAAAGAATAGAAGATAAAATAGCACAAACGGAACCTTTTCCGTTGGTACCGGCAACATGAATACACTTCAGACTATCCTGCGGATTTCCGAGAAGATCAAGTATTTTGGAAATTCTCTCAAGCCCGAGCGAAATTCTGAATTTTCCTGCCGATGTTAGTAAATTAAGTGCATCATTGTAAGACTTTTCCATAACAAAACCCTCTTTTAATTTTATTATATTTTAAACAA
>CALUYV010000018.1 GCA_944325095.1 Candidatus Gastranaerophilales bacterium
TAATAAATCTTAACAAAACTAAGATTTATTTCCAAGTACATGTATATGCAGATGGAAAACTTCCTGACCTGCTTCTTTTCCTGTATTAATCTGGGTTTTATATGCTTTAAGACCGATTTTTTTAGTTACATCTTTTACTGTCTGTAATAATTCTGCCATCAATTCTTTATCTTCAAGTTCATTTAAAGACGGAATATGTTTTTTTGGACAAACAAGAAGATGAACGGGTGCTTTAGGGTTTATGTCGTTAAAAACAACAGTATTCTCGGTTTCATATACAAATTCTGTTCCGAAATCACCCTTGATTATTTTACAAAAAATACAATCTTCACTCATTACATTCTCCTTTCCTTACCTTATTTTCTTTGCCAGAGATAACCCCGCCGGAAGCGGCAGAACAACATTTTCATAATCCGGATTGGCATTTATATCATCAATAAAAGTTTGAACCTTTGCAGCATGCGAAATTACATTGTCACACGCAATATATCCGCCTGTTTTTAAATGCGGAGCGATAAGATGAAAAAAGTTTATATACTGTCTTTTGTTAGCATCAATAAATGCAAAATCCACCTCAAAATCCTCCGGCAGATATTCCAAAATTGTTGCGGCATCACCCCTTTTAGTTGTAATTATATCTGCAATCCCGCATTTTTTGAAATTTTCTTTAGCAATATCAAGTCTTTTGTCATAAAACTCTATTGTGGTTAATTTTCCGCCTGTTTTTTTTAATGCTTTACCGAGCCATATACCGGAATATCCGTTTGATGTTCCAACCTCAATTACACTTTGCGAATTTGAGTCAACTACAAGATTATACAAAAATTCGGCAGTTGTTCTGGAAATATTCCAGAATTCCCTTTGTGTTTTTTCAAGTTCTTTTAAAATTTCTTGTGTTGTGGTATCGAAAGTTTCTATCATATTACTTTATTGTTTTTACTTTGTTTGTAACAACTATTGTTCTGACCGGAACATCTATAGGACTTGTTTTGATAACCTCTTTTGAATCGGTATCAATAACAGAATACAAACCGGACAGTGCATTTGTTATCATTATCATACTGCTGTTCGCAACAGGTGTAATATTTGTAGCAAAAGCATTTGTATTTAAATACAATTTGTCTGTTATAACATCCTCTTTTGTATTTAAAACTTCTACAATATTATCCTGCGCGCAAAGAATAAATAAGTCATCTTTACTGGCAAATAAATCAACAGGTTTTGCAGAAACTTCAAATTCTTCAATAAAACCTATCGTTTCATAATCAACTATTGCCACTCTGTTTTTTGTACGGCTGATAATATATATTTTTCCGTTTTCATAAGCGATTTTTGAAATATTAGGAAAACTCCCTATATTTTTCAATAAATAATTATTATCAAGTTCTACAGCCCAGATATTATTTGTATTTCTGTCAACATAGAATAATTTTGTACCGTCTGCGCTTAAAGTAAATTTTTCACACAAACCGTTTACTTTTAACTGTTTTTTCAATGTCATAGTTTCAAGGCTGAAAACATATATGCTTGACGCCGAACCTGATGTAATATATGCGATTTTGTTAGCAGAGTCAATAATAATCTGTTCCGGCTGCGTTTCAAAGTTGACCTGTTTTATAACTTTTTCATCCATCAATGAAATAATGTTCATTGTCTTATAATCAAAATATGTAACAAGCAGAAATTCATTATTGTATTCTTTTATATCATTAATGACATGTTCCTGCTCAAGGGCATATTCCGGAACTTTTGAATTAGACTGAATTACCTGAATATTTTTATTTACACCGGTTGAAACATAAAAAGTTTTTCCTTTTAAAGGCTCAACAGGAATTGTACGAGCTTTGCTTTTATTTCTTGTATTATTTATTCTCAATCCTGTTTCCTGCGTAACCATAACATCAAGATTACCAATAATTCCTTTTAAATTTTCAGGAATCATAAGCCCTTTTGGAAGTAAAATATCCTGAGGAAGCAGAGCGGATGTAACTTCATCAGGAGGATTTGTCATATTTATAACTGTTTTTTTACCGTTAGTATTTATAACTTTTAGTAATACATAATTATTATTAAAAATTATCATATCCGGTTTTTGTTTCATCGTTGTATTAACAGGATAACTGCTTTTAATCTCCAGAGTTTCCGCCTCATTTATTTTTGCCGGAGATAATGGCAGATACATTGTCTTATCCGGCAGTAATATTGCCCCGTCAAAACGAAAATTTGTTTCCGGAAAATCTTTATTTATAAAATCCTGCAGCTGTTTCGGGACAGGTGTACCAAAGGCTGCAGCAGCAGTTAACATAAACATACAAATAAACACTAAAATCTTTCGCATACTATTTAAAAACTCCCTTAACTTTTGATAAAATTGATTTCTGAGGCTGTTTACCGCCTGCAATACTGTATAATTCTTCATACAGCCGTTTTTCCTGTTCGCTTATTTTTACGGGAATTTTAATTTTAACAATAACAATGTGATCTCCTCTTTGAGATGGTTTTGTTATTATCGGAATCCCTGCTCCTTTAATCTTTACAATATCACCATGCTGGATACCCGCCGGAATTTGAACTTCTTTTTCACCGTCAAGAGTTTTCACCGTTACAACATCTCCAAGAACCGCTTGAGCAGGCAGAATTTCCAACTCCGTGAAAACATTTATTCCTTCCCGTTTAAAGTATTTCGAAGGTTCAACATGAATTACCACAAATAAATCACCGTTCGGGCCGCCGTTTTTACCGCAGTCGCCTTCGCCGGATACTCTAATTTTCGACATATTGTCAACGCCTGCCGGAATTTTGATTTCAACCTTCCGCTCTTTATTAAGAATACCCTGTCCTTCACAGGTTTTACAAGGTTTTTCAATAATTTGTCCCGTGCCGTGGCAATGCGGACATGTTGTAATTTGAGCAAAATTCCCCAGAGGTGTTCTGGCAACGGTTTTGACCTGACCTGTGCCTCCGCACTGCGGACAGGTTTTCTTGCCCGAACCTTTTTCTGCGCCCGTTCCGTGACAATCAGGACACAATTCAAGATGGTCAAATTTGATTTCTTTATTAATGCCAAAAGCCGCTTCTTCAAATTTTAACTTTATATCATACCTTAAATCATCACCGCGCTGCGGAGCATTCGGATCCGGCCTGCCGCCAAAACCAAAGCCTCCAAAACCGCCGAAAAAACTTTCGAAAATATCGTTTAAATCTCCAAAACCGCCCGCAAACGGCCCGTTTGTATCAAAACCTGCATTTCTTAAACCGTCTTCGCCATACTGGTCATAAGTTGCGCGTTTATTATCATCTGATAGAGTTTCGTATGCTTTGCCTAATTCTTTAAATTTTTCCTCAGCATCAGGTGCTTTATTTACATCCGGGTGTAACTGCCTCGCTTTTTTTCTGAAAGCCGATTTTATCTCTTCTTTTGAAGCACTTTTGGAAACTCCAAGTATTTCATAGTAATCTGCCATATTTTTTTGTTTTACTTCCTTTTAACTAATTTCAAGAAGAATTATCCGGCAGATGTTGCGACATTCACAAGAGTTGGTCTTAGCACTCTGTCGCCCATTTTATAGCCTTTTTGCAATTCTTCTATTACGGTGTGTTCTTTGTGTTCGCTTGTCGGAGTCTGCATAACCGCTTCGTGGAAGTTCGGATCAAACTCTTCGCCTATTGCTTTTATTTCTTCAAGTCCCATTTTTGTCAGAATTTCACAGACCTGTTTGTGAACCAGATTGAAACTTTCTTTAACTTTTTCGCAATCTTCAACATTTTCTAAAGCCTTTTGTCCGCGTTCAAAATTATCCAGAACTTCTATTAAATTTTTCAAAGCATTTTCTGTTCCGAATTTCAGCAGGCTTTCTCTTTCCTGTGCCTGACGTTTTCTGTAATTATCAAAATCTGCAGCAAGTCTTATATATTGCTGATTTAATTTGTCATATTCTTCTTGAAGGTTATTATCTATAGAATCTGCAGCCTCATCCTGAGAACTGTTTTGTTCTTCCGGTTCTGTAGAATTTTCATTATTTTCCATATTTTCTTCGTCTTTAATGACTTCTTCATTTTTAAATGGATTTGAATTTTCTATTGCCATAATATTCCCCTTTGCTCATATAAGTATATTATAAATTATGAAAACGATTTAACAAGTTAAATTTATTATTTTTTAATAATTTACCGATTATTTAATTCTTTTTAAAATAACCTGAATATCGTCAGTATTGTTAAGATTTCCTTTTATTTTTACTCTGAAATACCGGCAGCTGCCTTGTTTTGTTTCTATCGGCGGAATTTTAGCCAGTTCTTTTTGATAAATTTCCATAGATTCTTCAGGACGCAGTACCAGTTTTAATATCCAGTTTAACGGAACAAACAATATTCTAATACCTTTTGGTGCTTCTTGATCATATTTGCCGTAAATATTCATTTCGGCATCCTGCAGGAGCATATTGTAGTTCCCGTTTATGTATAGTGACATAAATTTTTGATGAGAAGTTATGTTTATATTTTCTAAATCGTAATTATGCAGCCTGAAAGAACCTTTTATATCGGAATTGAGTTTTTCAACATTTGTAAAATCAAGATTGGTTAAGTCATACATACTTACCCGCCGTTTTTTGTTTGCTTTGCCGAGCATAAATTCCATACTGCCAAGTTGAGGTAAAAATCCGTCCTCCATTGCAAAATCAACATCGGCAAAAATCTCCTGCAGATTATTTAAAGTTTTAACATGCAGTTTTGCCCGTGCAATTCCTTGAATCTGATTAGTTAAATTGAATAATTTTTCTGCAGCAATATTGGAATTGATTTCTCTTGCAAGAAAATCGATTGAAGAAGAATTATCATTAAAATCGTATTTTCCGCGGGCAGAAAGCACACCGTCAGCAAACATTACCTCCGGCATTGTAAAATCAAATAAAGAATCCTTTAAACTTCCGAATAACTGTATATTATTTAATACAATATCTTCAAAAAACAGTTTATTTACTTTTATATTCCATTTTTGTATTGTCATGTCAATTTTGTTAATTCTTGATGATACATCATCAATTCTATCAATCACATCTTCCCGCTGTTTATATATATCATGGTGCAGATGTTTTGGTTTTGAGGCTTTTCGTGTAATTATGAATTTTTCTATGAGAATTTCCATATTGTTAACAATAAAAAATCCATCCAGACGATTGGCTATATTCATCCTGCATTTGAACGGCTGATGTTTATAATGACCATCTGCAATAATATCAACTCCGTTAGTTTTTGCATCTACTTTTGCAGAATTTACATAAAAGTCATTAAAGATTGTTTTTACAATTTCAAAATTTCCGGTTATTTTGTCTGTAATAAAGTTATATTTCAAATCACCTTTAAACTTTCCGCCGTGAACATATTTACCGAAAGAACCAGTGACAGATACCGGAGCATAATTCTGTGTCCGGCAGGTAATAAATTTAGGAGTCATTTTGCCGTTTTGTTTTATAAACAATCCGTTTCCCTGAATTATCATTTGTTTTTCGGAAGGTAAAAGAAGATAATATTCATATTCTTTAAGTTTCAGCCCGTTTGGAACTTTTATTGTACGGGCATACAATATCCGCTGTTTATTCCGCAGTCCAAGATAGGCATTTTTATATATTACATCGGAATCTTTATTTAATTTTAAATAGTATTTTACTTCCGGAATTTTGTTTTGAATTGTATAAATGACCTTTGCATCTGCCGTATTTTTGAGATGATATGTATCAGGAAGATATTTTTCAATCATTTTTTCTGTTAATGTAGATGTAACTTCGCCTTTAACAAGCCTTTGGGGAGAAAATATATTTGTAATTGTGAGGGTATGCAGCACTTTTTCTCCGCCGAGTGTACCTTCCGCTCTGGAGGTTAATGTTTTGTTATCCAGTATGAAATCTGCTTCCGGAAAATATACCGGAACATTGAATAAAACAGAGTTTGCGCTTAGTTTTTTAGCATTTAACCTGCCTGAAATATCATTATTTTTAATAGACAAATCAAAATCTATTCTGCCGCCGAAATTTTTAAAATTTTCTATAAATTTTTTACTTTTATCATTTAGTTTCTGGTAATATAAAAGGGTTTTGAAAACCTTATCTGCAGGAATGTTTTTTGCTCTTAATTTTAAATCTATTGAATTATCCTCGGCATACATTTTTCCGTCAAGATATAATTCGCTGTTTGGAGTTTTTATCAAAAAATCATCCGCATAAACAGAATTGTTTGTTATAAGAAACTGTCCCTGCTGCCCTGTTGTAATGATTTTTGATTTTTGTGATGTATTGTAAGAAGCATTAAATTTGAGTGTTTTTATATCCTGTTTCCTTGCTTTCAGTTTAAGACTATCAATTTTAATTTGTTCTGATTTTTGAGGATTTAGAAGAATATCCGTTTTTGCTATTTCAATGTCAGGCAGTTTAGACAGGTTAAATTTCTTTTTGCCTGTACCTTTTTTAATACCTGAAAAAATTTTTCGAAATGCAGGAAGTTGTATATAGACACTTTCTATTGCTATTTTTTGGGGTTTAAATTTTATTAAATCAATTGATGCGGAAGTATTTTTAATACTTGCGGCAGTTTTTTCTTCTGAAGGCAAAGATAACTCTTTCAGGCGGATATTTGTTTTCAATCCCGGAGTTATAGAAAGATTGATTCCGTCAATATCAACTTTTATACCGGATTTTTTTTCAATAATACTTTCAATTTCGGGATTTAGAATCTGGGTATTTAAAATTGCCGGCAGACCATAAATGATACTGAGATATGCTGAAATTATTAAAAGAAACAGTACAGAAATAATTTTAAATTTATGCATATCCCGTCATTAACTCCATGTTTTTATATCTGTAATATTATCATAAATTAAAATAAATATTACAAACTTGTATCCTATTAAAAAAAAGAGTATAATCTGCTGAATATGAATATATTATTTTTGCATAGAAATTTTCCGGCACAATTTCGTTATCTACTTAACGAACTGGTCAAAAATAAAGAAAATAATATTGTTTTTATAACAAACAATGATTCACATACGCTTGCAGGAGTTCAAAAAATTCAATATAAGTTAAAACGCGAAATTCCTGATAACTGTCATAAATACCTGAGATTTTACGAAGAAGCAATAATACATGCTCAAGCTGCGGCAGAAGCCGCTATTCAACTGCGATATTCGGGATTTAAACCTGATATTATATACGGACATACCTGGGGACAAACTTTATTTATGAAAGATATTTTTCCTGATGTTCCTCTGTTATGCTATTTTGAATGGTTTTATAATTCTTCCGGCGCTGATATGGGTTTTGACGGGGAAGAATTAAGTGTTGACAAACTTGCAAAATTAAGAAGTAAAAATGCTCATCTTTTGATAGATTTATATACATGTGATGCCGGAATCTGCCCGACAAATTTCCAGAAAAAGCAGTTTCCGAAAGAATTTTCGGATAAATTGAAGGTTATACCGGATGGTGTTGATACAGATTTATGCAAGCCTGATTGGAATACTGTATTTACGGTGAAAGATAAAAATCTGGTATTTACTCCAAAAGATGAAGTCGTTACTTATGCTACACGGGGATTTGAATCATACAGAGGATTTCCGGAATTTATGAAAGCAGTTGAAAAACTCCAGAAACGACGGAAAAATATGCATGTTATTATTGCAGGCGAAGACAGAGTCTGTTACGGGCCAAAACTTGCTAATACAACATATAAAAAATTAATGCTGCAAAAACTGGATTTGGATCTGGATAGAATACATTTTGTAGGTTATCTTCCGTTTGAAAAATATGTAAATTTACTGCAAATATCATCCGCTCATGTTTATTTAACATATCCTTTTGTTGCTTCATGGTCAATGCTTGATGCAATGTCCTGCGCCTGCCCTATTGTAGCATCAGCAACCGCTCCGGTGCTTGAATTTATGGAAAATAATAAAAGCGGGCTGCTGTTTGATTTTTATAATATTGATGAACAGGTTGAAAAAATAGAATATGCTCTCAATAACAGAGAAAAAATGGCAGCAATCCGCGCCAATGCCCGTAATGTTATTGTAGAAAATTACTCACTCAAAAAAGTTTTACCTAAGCATCTTGAATATATTGATTCGATTATAAAAAACTATAAAATCCACCAGATACAGGATACTAAAATGACAAAAATACTGTAAAATTAAGACAGGTGTTTTAACTTGGAGAGTTTATATGGATAGAATTGTATCTGAAAATGCGGATTTATATGCGCCTGCGGTGTCGGAAATGTCTGATTCCATAACACAAAACTGGACGGAACAGGCTCTTGAATGCTACTATATAAACTGTAATTGCGAATTATGTTCAATAAGTAAAGGTAATTATTCTTTTATCTGCCAGATGCCAAAAGTTATTGATACTCTTTTGCAAACAGCAGGGGAACCGGAAAAACCGAGAAAAACCGCTTAAATTGTTTTTTTAACAAAATAATTATTTTGACATGTTAAATATTTAATAGCAAAATTTATTTTTACAAGGTTTAATACTTTCATAAGGAGTATTTTTATGAAAGTAAAATTTAATGCAGCAAATTTGAATAAAAACCCGAAAGCGGCTTTTGACATATTTACACAAAAAATAACTAAAAGTATTAAGAAAAAAGAAAACATAGATTTATCAGCCTTTTCGCATGAACTTCATGCTATTGGCGATATATTTGAAAAACAAAACAATAAAAAGCAAATGAATAATATTTCTAAAAATTTTGCCCAGCAGCTTGTAGGAATGAAAGAAAACAATCTTGCAGGAATAATATACAGTTTTCTTATAAAATTCAATCTGGAAAATAATAATCTGGTAAAAGAACTTGCTACAAATGCTCTTGCTATTGCCAAAAGATTTCATGATCCGGTGCATATAATGGCAAGAACACGCAATCTTGCTGATATTTACCACAAAACAGAACCCGGAAGCCCTCAACATTTAAAAATACTTTATGAAGAAAAAAGAGCAATTCGTGATGTTATTAAAAATTATGACAATCTCGGCAGCCGTTATAAAACTGTAAAAACAGAACTTAAACCTATTGAAAACTATGAACAAATGCTGTGTATGGTACTTGTATCAATTGCTAAAATTGTAAGAAAGACCAATCCTAAACAAGCAATAGAGGAATTAACTCTGGCACAAAATGTTATGTCTAAATATGAAAAAGGAAATATATCTTATCAGATTGACCGTATGTTGAAAGAATTAACACAAAAACAGTAAAAAATATTCAATATAACAAAAGAATTGAACAAAAATAACCGGAGAAAAATCTCCGGTTATTAAATTTAATATATTTTACTATAGATTTAATCTATTTCAACAATCCAGCCATCTGGTGCTTTTATTTTACCTGACTGAATTCCGGTTAGTGTATCATACAATTTCTTTGATACAGGCCCCATTTCATTCATGCCGGACGGCAGACATATTTCTTTGCCGTGGTCAACAATTTTGCCGACAGGCGAAATAACTGCAGCAGTACCGCATAAACCGCATTCGGCAAAATCTTTTAACTCTGATAAATAAACTTCCCGTTCTTCTGTTTCAAGATTCAGATACTCTTTTGCAACATACATCAAAGATCTTCTTGTTATAGACGGTAATATAGATGATGATTTCGGTGTAATAACTTTATTATCTCTGGTGACAAAGAAGAAATTAGCACCGCCGGTTTCTTCTACTTTTGTTCTTGTCAGAGCATCAGGATAAAGATTTTCATCATAACCTTCATTATGCGCCGTAACAATTGCATGCAGACTCATAGCATAGTTTAAACCTGCTTTTACATGTCCTGTCCCTCTAGGTGCAGCTCTGTCAAAATCACTTACTTTTAAGGTTATAGGTTTTGCACCTCCTTTAAAATAAGGACCGACAGGAGAAGCAAATATTCTAAACTGATATTCTTTTGAAGGTTTTACACCCATTACTGCATCACTGCCGAACATATACGGTCTTAAGTATAAAGATGCACCGGTGCCGTAAGGCGGAACATATTTCAAATTGGCTTTAACAACCTGTTTTACCGCATCAACAAATCTGTCTTGCGGAAACGGAGGCATTTCAAGTCTTTGAGCTGTTTCATACATTCTTTGTGCATTCATATCGGGTCTGAAAACAACAACTTTTCCGTCAATTGTTGTATATGCTTTCATACCTTCAAAACAGGTTTGTGCATACTGTAAAACCCCTGCACTTTCATTTAAAACAACTTTTTCATCTTCAATAAGACATCCTTCGTCCCATTTTCCATTTTTGAAATTTGAAACATATCTTTTATCGGTTTTATAGTACCCGAAGCCTAAATTTGACCAATCAATACTTGCTTTTTCAATTGTTTTCATACTGTCACCTCTTATTGAAATATCTTTCGCCTTTATTATACATCAAACTATTTTTGTTCCAACCATTCAAGCATAGGTCTTATATCACCGCATTCAAAATTATAAACCTGCGCAAGTCTGCTGTTTAATACTCTGTCTATCCGCAGGTTTATATTTATTACATCATCAATACTCAAAGTACCGCTTTTGCTGTCGTAAAATTCAGAATAATTTAATCCGCTGTGGACACATTCGGGTAATTTTACACAATCTTTCGTATCATCATAGTATCCCAGCCCGAATGTCCTGCAGACAATTCCTCTATATGAATAAACAGAACACTCGTTATTTATTAAAAAAGGACATCTGTGCTCAAATCTTTCGCCGTTAAATTCTTTTTTTTGCTTTACCAGCTTTTTTATATTCTGCTGTACAATACTTTTTTTATCAGGAGGTAAATTTATATAACCTCTGGTCAGATATGAAAATTCAATATACGAAAACGGATAATCACCTATTTCGCAGCATAAAGAACAGCCTTTTTTGCATTTTACATATTTTGACTGCTGTTTAAACAAATCAGAAAGAACTTTATCAAATTCCTGCAAAAAATTTTCGTATCGGGTCAGCATTATTTTCCCTTTATCATTGTATATCTTCTGCCTTTTTTAATAATTGTATAATCAAGTTTACCTTTTATATCAGGCAATCTTTTATTCAAAATTATTACAACATTGTCTTTCTTTCTCAAATCATGCGCAATTGCATCTAAATTGAGTTCTTCCGGATTATAATCAACTTTTTCATCATTATAAAACAATAGTGAGTATTTTCTGCTCATACCGTTTCCGGAAATAGTATAATCGTGCTTATGAGCATATTTTGCAAATTCAACTAAATCCTGCTGGCCGAATTTGTAATCTATTTCAAAAAATTCTTCTGTTGAAAACGCTGATACAACAGTCATTAGTGCAACATTTACAATAAAAATACCAAGATATTTTTTGTATTTAACACACAATAACGATAAAGTTCCGTAAACAATCAGACAGATTAAACTAAACCATCTTGTTTCCGCTATATCATGGTTTAATTGGGCAGGCAGATATAAAGGCGTAAACATTGCAAGAATACCCGCCGCAATACAAATCCATGAAACAATCTGTACCGAAATATTTATAGGTTTTTCATGTTTTTTCTTATCTACATAATCCTGCCACATTAACCCTGCAACTATTGCAAGCGGATAATATATCGGCAGAATATAAGTTGCAAGTTTTGTTGTTGACATTGAATAAAATAACATAATCCATATTATTGTAGTCCAGCAAAGAGCAAGCATTTTATGAACATTATCAAATTCATCAAAATTGAACTTTTTGACTTTTTCAACATACTGCTGTTTTGACCAGTAAATAATTTTATTTATACCGACTGCAATAAATGAAAATACCCATGGAATAAATCCCCATAATAAAACAAGAAAATAATAATAAAACGGCTGTTTTCTTCCTATTTCATTATTTGCGGTATTTAAAAATCTGTGCAGATGATGTTTTACAATATATTCATTGAAAAACAGCATTTTATACTTGTACAGCATAATAATATGCCACGGCAAAACTACCAGCAGAAAAATAAACATCCCCGGAAGAATATAAACAGGTTTAAAAATATCCTTAAATTTTTTGGACATAAGAGAGGTAAAAAATACAGTACCAAACGGTATTGCAACACCCGGAATGCCCTTAGCCATTACGGCCAGTCCGGAAAACAAATAAAATGCCCACCAGTAATATTTTTTATGTTTTTCATGACAGAAAAACACCTGAAAATACATCAATAGCGCAAGTCCTATATAAAAAGTCAGAACAATATCAAGAATTGCATACTTTGCCAGTACAATAAATTCCAATGAAGTTGCAATAATTAAAGAGGTAAAAATACCAAACCTTTTGTTAACCCGCTTTCTTGATGTTCCGTAAACAAACATAGAAAATAAAAATCCGAGCAGAGCAACAGGAAATCTCGCTGTCCATTCGTTTATTTTTCCAAAAATCGCAAAAGACAAACACTCCTGCCAGAAATATAACGGAGGTTTTTCAAAGAAATAATGCCCGTTCAAATACAATGTAAGAAAATCTTTTGAATTGAACATATCTCTTGACATTGCTACATAACGGGTTTCATCCACATCCATTAAAGAATATGTACCTATCCCGCAGAAAAATATAAAATAAAACAATACACCAAGCAAGATAACTGTATAAAGTTCAGGGTGCCTGTTATACAACTCGATTATTTTATCTTTAACAACTGTTATTTTTTCTTTTATATTATTCATCTTAATATCCCAACAAAATATTATCCCTATTATGATTATACTATAAATATATTTTTAAAATAAAATTAAACAGGAATAACTAAAATTATAATTTCACAAGGTTTTTCATCAATTCAGCAAAAAGGCATAAAAAAAGACCGCAGTCTGCAGTCTTTTTGATTTACTAAATTTATTTATTTCTGCACAAAAGTTCTAAGATCTTTCCATTTATCACAAACCATATTAAATGCATCATAAAGTTTTCTGTTAAAATTGGATTGTGCCAATTTTTTTTCTATATCAGGAATAAAGTGTGACAGTTCATCATATAATCCACAAGGATCATTAGATTTGGCAGAAATATTTATTGCATCATCTAACTTTGCCTTTATCTTAAGTGCACGGCTATTGTTATTTATCATAAACTGTATATCTTCCATTTCAATATCTTTGCCAAGATCTATAAAACCGTTCGATGTTAAAATTTCCTGTCCTTTAGGTTTGCTATTCAATCTATATTTAACAACCAGGTCTGGAGCTGCAGGATTTTGAACAGATACAGCACCTTTTAATAAAGAATTTTCACCTTCTTTAAGATTAAATAATGCTATGTTATAGTTAGATTTTGCTTTATAAGCAATATCTAATGAAGGTTTATCAATATTCTCAAGAATATTCGAAAACTGCGGTTTGGATTCCGTTAACATTTTTAACTGCTGTTCTCCAAGAGAAAGTGCACCTTTAGAACCTTTCAAATCTAGAATAATATTGAATATCTTTGATACCATCGTCATTTTAAAATCCTTTCCTTTTCTACCAATAAATCTTTGTAATTGAAATTTCCTTTACAAATAAATAAAAACACAAAAGAATTTATTATTGCCGGCACCGCACCATATCATATCATATCATATCGGGCATTATAAGAGGATTTGAGGCATATTAAAATTTATATTTACATTCTGTTACAATTATGTAATTTGAACATTATTACCCGATTTTACAATACAAAAATTATCCTGTTATATTGTCCGATAATCCTGTATAAAAATTGTAGAAAACTTTTAGAATTGATGTAGAAAACAAAAAGTTTTCTACATCAGTTTTTCAATACTTATTAAAAAAGGGATTTTTCTACATTTTATCTACAAAATCAAAAAGAATTCTACAAAGTTATGAATTGGGCAAAACTAATAACTGCAATAGTTTCACGGTTTTTCTACAAATATTTAGAGTTTATTAACATGAAGATATTTTATTTATTAATATATTTATATATATTAATTATAATAACTGCTGTAAATAAACAAAAAAAATACAAATACATTCTGTAAAATTATCAACTGAAAATTTTTAATATGTTAAGTAATGTGTATTAAAGTAAAATACAGCATACAACAGGGTTTTTGTTACATTTCTTCATGTTTTATAAATTTTATTTGCCACAAAATCCGATATGTAATAGAATAATGTTGGGAATGTTTTTTTAAAAGGGATAGACAAAGTAATGATTAAAGACAGATTAAACGAGAGAACTTTAACACCTCAAGAGGTTAGAACTATCTTAAAAGCAGACAATAAAGAGATAGTAGATTTATGTAAAAGAGCGGCTATTAGACCTAGAAAAAACGCTAAAGGTCATACTTATTTTTCATATGATGAAGTTAAAAACTTGAGAAAAATTCAAGCACAGATTAAAAACAGCACACCGCCGGTAAGTGCAAAAGTTCCGGCTGCTGTAAGCGCAAATGCTCTACAGGCTGCTAATCCGGCTGCTGTAAGAAGTATTTTATCAACTTTACAGGATTTGGAAACTAAATTAAGCAGCAGAATCGCCAAAGTTATAGATGAAAAACTTGAAGGTATGGATGATGTTGTTGTAGAGTTAATCCGCTGCAAAACTGATAACGAAACTTTAAAACAAAAAATTGTTGACTTGAACAAAGAAGTATATCAACTGAAAAATGAACTGAATAGTTATAAACCAGTTGCATTAGGATTTTATAAGAAAAAAGAAGTTTACGTTTGGGAATAAGGGGAAAATAAATGGCAGTAAAGGACTCACAGGCACCGGAAACTAATGTAAGTGAAGAAAGGAACAAAGCGTTAAAATTAGCGATTGAAAAAATCGAAAAAGATTTTGGCAAAGGTTCCATTATGCGCCTGGGAGATAAAACTACTGTCAATGTTGATGCTATCCCGACCGGTGCTTTATCTTTGGATGTTGCTCTCGGTATTGGAGGTATTCCGCGCGGCCGAATTATTGAAATTTACGGGCCGGAAAGTTCCGGAAAAACTACCCTTGCTCAGCATATAGTTGCAGAGTGCCAGAAAAAAGGCGGTATTGCTGCTTTTGTTGATGCTGAACATGCTCTTGATCCTGAATATGCAAAAAATCTTGGTGTAAATATTGATGATTTGTTGATTTCACAGCCGGATACCGGTGAACAGGCTCTTGATATAACAGAAGAACTTGTGCGTTCCGGTGCTGTAGATATTGTTGTTGTTGACTCGGTTGCTGCTCTTGTTCCTAAAGCAGAAATTGAAGGTTCTATGGAAGATCAGCAGATGGGGCTGCAGGCTCGTTTGATGTCTAAAGCATTAAGAAAATTAACCGGTATTATAGGTAAAACAAATACTACGGTTATTTTTATTAACCAGCTTCGTATGAAAATCGGTGTTATGTACGGCAATCCTGAAACAACTACAGGCGGTAATGCTCTGAAATATTACGCTTCTGTTCGTATGGAAATCAGACGCACCGAATCTTTAAAAGGCGATGAAGGTGAAATCGGCAACCATGTAAGAGTGAGAGTTTTGAAAAATAAAGTTGCCCCTCCTTTCAGAACTGCTGAATTTGATATTATATTTGGTAAAGGTATTTCAAAAATCGGAAATATCCTTGATGTTGCAGTTAATTTAAATATTATTAAAAAAGCCGGCGCATGGTTTAGTTATAATGACGAAAAACTCGGGCAGGGAAGAGAAAAGGCTAAAGAATTTTTGGAACAAAATCCTGAAGTTCTTGCTGAAGTTGAAACTCTGGTTCGCCAAAAACTCGCTGAGTCTTAGTTTTTGCCCTATAGTATTTTCTATTTGTAACATATTTGTAACATGTACCCCTTTCATGTAGCAAAAAATTTTTTGTGCATTGTTATAATGTTTACAAAATAAATTAGGAGGCATTTATGCAAGTTAATTCAATTAAAAACTACAATGTTACGAACACAAGTCTTAATACTAACCCTGCTGCAAAACAGAATAAGCAGAGTGTTGTATTTTGCGGCGAAGAAAAAAACGCTAATAATAACGGCGGAAAGGCAATGAGAAACTTAATTTACGGTTTAATGATGCTAGGAGCAACAGCAGGCGGCTCTTCTGCTTTAACAAGTTGTGATGACGGTTATGCAGAGGCTTATGCCAGTGCAAGTGTTTCTGTTGTTACAGGTATTCCTTCTCTTGATTCTTTGATTTGCCATTGCCACTGCCATCCGGATACAATTATTAAATGGTATTATGCTTTCCAAAAACCTATTCCGCTTGATTCTTTATATAACAATATGAATAACTGGGAAATAGAAGGTGCTGAAGAAGATAAAGATGATCCTAATGCAAAACGCAATATTGTTCATTATGAAGGCACCCGTGAATGGGAATACGGTTCAAAAGAAATCGGCGATATGAGATTGGATGAATCATCCAAAAATGTACTTGTTTATGACACCGAAATAAAAGATTGGCAGGATAATCACCAGTCTTATGGCAAAAGAATCTTAAGAATACCTACCGGAACATTCTATTTAACCAAAAAAGACGGTGAAGTTCTTACAAATCCAAAAGGTTTCTTCGTAGAAGAATATGAAAATCCGTATGATGAAAAAGGCAGTTCAGTATTTGACTGCAATATCAAATCCAGAGCATTTGTAACAACTCAGGGTGATACTTTAAATGTTTCTTTATTGAATGAAGGTAATCATTTCACAGAAACCGGAAAGGTTGCAAAAGGTTATCTCGGTGCAAATTCTATATTGCTTCAAAACCTGATTGGCAAATACGAAACAGAAGATCATCTTGTTGACTTCAAAGTAGATGCTATTACCGATGAAGAATTAAGATGCAAATATGTTAAAGAACTGGATGATATTGCCAGCGGAAACAAATAATAAGGCAAGAGTTATATAAACTCGGGATAAAAGAGACCTCTATCTTAGAGGTCTTTTTTATTTAGTGTAAATGTTATTCAAGTATATGCTCCAGTGCTTTTTCAAAAATTGTTTTGACATGGTGGTCGTTCAGGGAATAATAAACATTTTTCCCTTTTTTTTCTGAAATTACAAGTTTAGCATCTTTTAACTCTTTTAATTGATGAGAAACTGCAGATTTTGTCATATCAAGCAGATATGCTAAATCTCCGACACACATAGAACTGTTATCCATAGCCCATAATAAACGGATTCTTGTTTTGTCGCCCATAATTTTAAATAACTCGGATAATCCGTCTAAAATCTTTTCTTCCGGCATTAATGGTTTGATTTTTTCAACAAGTTCTTTGTTAAAAACCTCGCAGTCACACTTTTTTACCGCCATATAGTGCCTCCCTATATATATGTATTATACAAACAATTGAATAATAATTCAACTATTGTATAGATTTGTAACAGTTTGAACAAAATAACTTTCCTTACACTTGACAATTGAATGCTTGTTCAATTATAATAATAATTGAATAGATATTCAATTAAGAGGATAGATTATGTGCGAACACCATTTAAAAAAACACAACGAGGAAAATAAAGTTTTATTGATCAGGTTTCTGTTTACTGTATTTTTATTTATTCTCGGGTTTAAATTTCAAATATTTTTTATAGCGGCTTATATTGTTATAAGTTACGATATATTGTATAAAATGTTGAAAAATCTTTTAGCCGGCAGGTTTTTTGATGAATGCTTTTTAATGTCTATTGCAACTATCGGGGCTATTTGCATAAGAGAATTTCCCGAAGCTGTTATGGTTATGCTGCTTTATCAAATAGGCGAGTATTTTCAGGATAAAGCGGTTGATAATTCCAAAGAATCTATAACTAAACTTATGGATATAAGACCTGATTATGCAAATAAAATTACAGAAGAATCTATTATAAAAGTTGACCCGCATGAAATTAATACAGGAGATATTATTATTGTTAAAACAGGTGAAAAAATACCGCTTGACGGTATTGTTACAGAAGGTCATGCATCTGTTGATACTTCCTCTTTAACAGGTGAATCATTGCCGCGTAATATTGCTGTTGGTGACAGTGTTTACAGCGGCTGTATAAATTTAGACGGTGTTTTGAAGTTAAGAGTAACAAAAACTTTTGAAAATTCCGAAGTTTCAAAAATTCTGGAAATGGTTGAACATGCTGCAGCCAAAAAAGCAGTAACTGAAAAATTTATTACAAGATTTGCGGGTATATACACGCCGTTTGTAGTTGTTCTTGCTGTAATTATTGCAATTGTTCCGCAGTTTTTCCTGCCGGGGAATTGGATTGAACGTGCTTTGACTTTTCTTGTTATATCATGTCCGTGTGCGTTTGTAATATCTGTTCCTTTGACATTTTTTGCCGGAATCGGTGCTTCATCAAAAGCGGGTATTCTTGTTAAAGGCAGCTGCGATTTGGAAAAACTTGCGCATGTTAAAACTGCTGTTTTTGATAAGACCGGAACTTTAACGAACGGTAATTTTAAAGTTGTTCAAATAAATTCGGAAAATCCGGAGGAACTGCTTAAATATGCCGCAATTGCCGAATCTGTTTCAAGCCACCCTATTGCAAAAGCAATAAGAAATGAATACGGAAAATCAACTGAAATTGTTGATGTGACCGAAATTTCAGGCTGCGGAGTAAAAGCGGTTATTGACGGAAAAGAAATTCTTGCCGGTAATGCAAAATTTGTCGGTGCAGAAGAAATTGAGGTATCAGGTACTGTTGTTTATGTATCTATTGACGGAAAATATGCAGGAAATATAGTTATTTCTGATACTTTAAAACAGGATTCTGCTTATACTATCAAAGAATTGAATAAAAATAATGTTCAAACAGTTATGTTAACAGGTGATTCTGCAAAAAATACGGAATATATAAAAAATGAACTCGGTATAAATCGTGTTTATGCTGAACTTTTGCCGGATAAAAAAGTAGAAAAACTTGAAGAAATACTTAATAAAAATAAAGGAATAACAATATTTACCGGCGACGGTATAAATGATGCACCTGTTTTGATGCGTGCAGATGTCGGTATTGCGATGGGCGGACTGGGTTCTGATGCGGCAATTGAGGCTGCTGATGTTGTAATAATGGATGATAAACCTTCAAAAATACTTGATGCGGTTAAAATCGGCAGAAAAACAATGACCGTTGTATATCAAAATATAATTTTTGCAATCGGTATAAAAGTTATATTTTTAATCCTTGGTATTTTAGGAGTAATGACTATGTGGGGTGCAGTTTTTGCTGATGTCGGCGTTACATTCATTACAATACTTAATGCACTCAGAATTTTAAAAGCCAAATAATATTCTAAACTTTTTTGAATATTAAAGAAGTATTTATTCCGCCGAAAGCGAAATTATTATTCATTACATATTCTGTTTGAATAGTTCTTGGCTCTGTCATTATATAATCAAGTTCTGCACAATGTTCATCTACATTTTTTAAATTCAATATAGGGCAGAACCAGTTATTATTCATCATCATTATGCTTGTAATTGATTCTATGGCACCGCATGCGCCTAATGTATGTCCTGTATAACTTTTAATTGTACTTACGGGACATTTGTTTTTAAATACTTCATAAGTTGCTTTTGATTCTGCTATATCGCCGTTTATTGTACCTGTACCGTGTGCGCTTATGTATCCTATATCGCTTGCACAAAGCTGGGCAGATTCAAGGGATTGAACCATTACATCCGTCATAGTTTCAATATTCGGATTTGTTATATGTGTTCCGTCCGTATTTGTTGCAAATCCTGCAATTTCTGCATAAATATGCGCTCCGCGGCTTTTAGCATGTTCATATTCTTCAAGAATAAGTGTTCCTGCTCCTTCTCCTATAACGAGTCCGTCACGATTTTTATCAAACGGAGATGGGGTAAGTTTCGGAGTATTGTTTTTAACACTTGTTGCAAATAAAGTATCAAAAACTCCAATATTACTAGGGCTGTATTCTTCTGAACCGCCTGCTATCATAACTGTTTGAATACCTGATTTTATTGCTTCATAAGCATATCCGACAGCCATTGAACCAGAGGTGCAGGCAGTTGATGTCGGAATTATTCTCCCGTGTGTTTTAAAATACAGTGAAATATTTACAGCTGCCGTATGTGACATCATGCGAACATAAGAGCCTGAATTTAAATTTTTAACTTCGTGGTTAACACACATTGAATAAAAATCCATTAAAGCATCAATGGAACCGCTGCATGAACCGTAACTTACACCTGTTTTTCCGCTGCTTATAACAGGGTCATTAAGTAATCCGGCATCTTCCAGAGCCTGTTTTGCTGTTGTAACAGACATAATAGCAACATTACCCATTGAACGTGTGACTTTTCTGGTAAAATCTTCAGGCTGGATAAATCCCTGAACTTTTGTGCTTAATCTTGTATGCAGTCCTTTATAAATATCAAGACTTTCATCATATTGAACACAGTTTTCAAGTTTATGCAAACGCTCATATACACTGTTAAGGCTTGAACCAAGAGGACTGGTAATAGCCATTCCGGTTACAACAACCCGTTTTGTCATAAATACATCCCTCCGTTAACGGAAATTACCTGTCCTGTAATATACGAAGCATCTTCGCTTAATAAATAATTTATTGCACTTGCAACTTCTTTAACCGTGCCTTTTCTTCTCATCGGCACCATTTCTTTTATAATATCCGCTGGTAAATCGACAGTCATATCCGATTCAATTACACCTGGTGCAACACAATTTACGGTAATATTTCTTTTTGCGGTTTCTCTGCTTAATGCTTTAACTGCTCCTATAATACCTGCTTTTGAAGCACTGTAATTTACCTGTCCTCTGTTTCCTGTTAATCCGGAAACTGAAGTTAATGCGACAATTCTTCCTTTTTTATTTTGTATCATAGGCAAAATAACAGGACGCAGAGTATTGTAAAACCCGTTTAAATTTGTATTTATAACTCTGTCCCATTCATCATCTTCCATTGCAGGAAACGGATTATCAGCAGTTATGCCTGCATTAACAACAACTCCGTAATATATACCGTTTTTTTCAATATCTTCCGTTAATATATTTTTTGTTTGTTCTCTATCTGATACATCAAATTGAAGTGTTCGTACATTTCTGCCCATGTCTTCAATTTGTTTTTTTACTTCGAGTAACTTTTCTATGTTTTTATTGCAATGCAAAACTATATCAAAACCTTTATTTGCAAGATATATTGCAGTTCCTCTGCCTATTCCTCTGCTTGCTCCCGTAATCAAAATTGTATCAGCCATTTATTAGTTCCTTCATTATTTTTTCTTCATTTTGATAAACATTTACTGTTGCGCTGGCAATTTCTTCTTCTGAATCATTATAAATAAAACAATCGAAAGAGTAAACCTCGGAGCCAAAAACCTCTTTTACAAGTATATAATATGTTTTGCCAAGTTCAAATTTTTCAATTGCATTGTTATAAAGTCTTGTGCCTAACAAAAAACCTATCTGCGGTTCTTCCAGATGTTTTTGTAAATGTGCAAAACATCCTATTGTCTGCGCCATATATTCTATACCGATAACAGAATCAATACCGTTTAGCTGATTATCAAAGAATAAACAATCTTTTCTTATTGTTACGCAGCTTTTAAGCCATTTTTCTTCAATAGAGTAATCGATAACATCATCAATTAATATCATCGGCGGTTTATGCGGCAAAATTTTTTTTAAATATTCTTTATTATTCATCTTTTTTCCTTAGTATCAATATAGCGTTTGTCCCTCCAAAACCGAAGGAATTGCACATACAAATATTACATTTGTCATATATTTTATTTTTAAGTGCAAGATTTATTTCCGGAAGAGAGGAATCGTATTCATTGTCAAAAACATGCGGGTATAATCTTCCGTCAAAATTATCAAGCAATTTACAGCATAAAGCGGTTTCTATACCTGCAGATGCACCAAGACAGTGACCTGTTACAGGTTTTGTAGCACTGATTGGAGTTTTATTCCCGAATATTTTGCTTATGGCATTTGCTTCCATTAAATCATTTGCAATAGTTCCTGTTCCATGTACATTTATATAGTTAATATCTTCCGGTTTTATTTTTGCTTCTGCTAATGCCTGATTTATTGCTTTTAATGCTTCTTTTGCTTCAGGATCAGGGGTTGTGGAATGATAAACATCAGAACTTTCGCCAATGCCCGCTATTTCAATTCCTTTTTGGGCATCTTTTTCAAGAATGAATATAGCACAGGCCTCACCTATATTCATACCTTCTCTGTTTTTACCGAACGGAATAGAGGGTTTATTTGACAGGACTTCAAGAGAATTAAATCCGTACAATGGCATTTTTGCAAGAGAATCAACGCTTACAATAACAACCGCATCGGAAATATTATTTTTTAATAAATCTCTTGCCGTGCAAAATGCTTTTATTCCTGAAGAGCAGGCTGTCGAAACAGTTGCATAAAAACCTTCCAAACCAAGATATTTATGAAGAAAAAGAGCAGGATTGCCGAGTTCATAGTGTTTTGTATTTCGGGATTTTTCAAACTCTTCAATACCGGAGTTTGTTGTTGCTGCAACAACTCCTATCCTGTTTTTAGCATATTTTTTTTTCAGGTTATCAATTTTGTTGTCCAGCAGCGAAAGAACCTTTAATGTTAAACGATTTGCACGAATATTGAAATTTTCTTCACTAATTTCCGGAAGTTCTGAATGTATTGCGCCAACTCTTGTTATATGTTCTTTTATATAATTATCAGAAATATCAAAATTGGTGTTGTCTCCATTAACAGCCTTTTGATAAATTTCATCAATATTATTTCCGGCATTGCATATAGCATTATATCCTGTTATTACAATTTTCATTTGCTCTCCGTTTTTATAATATAATGTTAACATGAAAGACAGTGATATAGTATTCTATGTAAATAACTTTAAATATCTGGAATCTTCCGCTGATTCAAAGATCGATTTTGTACCGGCGATTCTCAGAAGGCGGATGAGCAAAATGGACAAATGCCTTCTTTCGGTTCTGAACAATGTTTTTACGCCGGAAACTGAAAATATAGTATTTTCATCTCAATACGGCGAGGTTGAAAGGTTATTGAAAATAATAGAACAATATACAAAAAATAATGAAGTATCACCGAATATGTTTTCAGGTTCTGTGCATAATTTTGCAATAGGTTTTTATTTATTGAATATAAAGAAAACAATTCCATATACGGCACTGGCAGCATGTGAAAATTCAATATCTGCCGGATTTTTGAGTTCTGTTATCGCAAATTATAATAATAATATTTTTTGTTATGCTGATATTTGCGGTGAAGATTTTATTTCTATGGCTGTTAATATAACAAAAATTCCACAACCCGGGTCTTGTAAATTTGTACTGAAACCTGTTCCAAATAGCGGATTGCAGGATAATTTTAAAGATTATACAGAATTTTTCTCAGGTATGAAAACAAAACTTGATACCTCGTTGTTTTCAATAGAAAGAGGCTCAAATGATTAATATAACTAAACAAATAATCAGAGGGATTCTGCTTATTTTTTGTTTATGTGTTTTTGGCGCAGGTGCTTTGATTCTGGAATATATTTTGTGGCCGTCAGTAAGATTATTTTCAAAATCAGACAGGGATAAAAAATTTACATACAGCAAAATTCTTCAGGGTTCATGGATATTTTTTATAGGCCTTATGAAATTTTTAAGATTGATAAGGATAGACTCACAGGATATAGAAAAATTAAAAAGCATTAAAAACTCAATTATTGTATGCACCCATCCGAGTTATATAGATATTTTGATATTAATTTCCATTATTCCGCAGACAACCTGTTTTGTTGCGGAAAGATTGAAGAACAATATATTTTTCAAAAATATTCTTAAATCATTGTTTATTGTTGAAGGTCAGCCGGTTGAACAATGGACATCGGAAGCAGCAGATATTTTGAATGACGGATTTAATCTTGTTGTTTTTCCGATGGGTATCAGACACAGAAAAAATGAATTTCCTAAAATCCGCAGAGGTACTGCTTTACTGGCTCAAAAAACACATAATGATATTGCAGTAGTTAATATGGAAACAAACTATGATTTTATGCAGATACATCAGCCTGTGTATGATGTCGGGAGCGAAACTGTTGTTTACTCAATAAAATATCGTGGTATAATTAATGTAAAGGAATTTCTTGATAGATATCCGGATGATGTTACTTTCAAGACGGAATTGTCTAAATATATTGCAAAAACTTTATATCATGACAAAAAAGAATAACTGTGTTAGAATGGGAATGTTATGCTAGAAACTAAAATTAAACAATTAATTATAGATTCTCTTGATTTAGAGGATATAACTGTTGAAGATATCCCTGATGATGAACCTTTATTCGGTGAAGGGCTGGGTTTAGATTCCATTGATGCTCTGGAATTGGGTATGGCATTAAAAAAAGAATTTAATCTCAAATCCGATAAAGATAAAGATGAGAATAAAAAGCATTTTTATTCAGTTAAAACAATTGCTGATTTTATAAGGATGCAACAGAATGGATAAAAAGTATTCAAAAGAAGATATTTTTAATAAATTATGTACAATACTGGAAGAAGAGTTTGAAATTGAAAAGTCTTTATTATCTAAAGATGCAAATCTTTTTACCGATTTGGATTTAGACAGTGTTGATGCAGTGGATTTAGCCGTAAGATTACAGCAGTTTACAGATAAAAGAATTTCTCCGGAAGAGTTTAAACAGATAAAGACTCTTGAGGATGTTGTTGAATCTCTGTATAATCTTTTATAAGTTTTACAGGTAAGAAATATGAAAAAATTTAAACCGGTTTTACCGATTATAGTAACATTGTGCATTGTATTACTTTTTTCGATAAAAAGATTTGTCTTTTTAAAATTCTATCCGCCGGTATGTAACCTGTTTATTTTTCTGACTTTTTTTCTATCTTTATTTGCTAAAGAAACAGTTATTCAAAAATTTGCCCGTATGTGCGGTGACAAAATGGAAGAGCCTGTAAGAATTTATACCAGAAACCTTACTTATGTATGGTGTATTTTTACTTTTTTCAATTTTCTTGTATCTGTATGGACTATATTTCTTCCCGAAAAAATCTGGATTTTGTATAACGGATGTATTTCATATATTCTTGTAGGACTTGTGTTCGGGGTAGAATATATTATTAGAATAATACTCAGAAAAAGGAATTATATTTAATGTTTGATATTTTTTATACAAATAAATATGATAATAGAACTGCTTTGATTACTAATAAAAGTATATACACTTTTTCTGATATAAAAAAACAAATTGCACGGCAGATTGAAAATTTAAAAAATAAAAAAAGTAATGTTGTTATTTTATCCGGTGATAATTACAATTTTGTCATTAATTTCTTTGCAGCATTATTTTCAGATAAAAACATTTACCTGCTGACGGATAAAACCAGATTAAACAATCTGCAGATAGAATATGATATTTTGGGAGAAATATCCGGTGAAATTCCTTCAAATTATAGTTTTCCGGAAGTTGACAGAGATAAACCGGTTATAACTTTTTTTACTTCGGGTTCTTCGTATGAGCCTAAAAGTATAAAAAAGACATTGAATAATCTTGTACTTGAGGCTGAAATAATAGGACAAGTCTGCGGGGTTACTCCGGATGAATACCGTGTTCGTTCGACAACTTCAATGTGTCATCTGTTCGGACTGGTTTTTTCTTTGCTGTTTCCTCTTTGTAACTTGTATCCGGTTGATATAAGAGATGTTTTATCTCCCGAAAACCTTGAAGATGATAAAACAATACTTATTTCAACTCCGACATTTTTAAATTCAATTCAAAAATATAATATTCCATTCAAGGTTCCGCCGGAATATATTTTTTCTGCCGGTTCAAAGTTAAATGAAGATATTTTCCGGCTGCTGGAAAAAGAATCCTGTATTATAGATATTTACGGAAGTACAGAAACAGGTACTGTTGCTTTTAAAACTCATTATAATACCCCGTTTAAAATATTCGGCGATGTAAAAGTTAATATTCATGATAATTATGCTGAAATTATTTCAGATTATATTTACGGCGGCAAAACAAAAATCAATGATAAACTTGAATTAAAAGACGGTTTTCTGGCTGTAAAACATAGAACAGACAGACTTTTTAAGGTTTATGAAAAACGAATTTCGGCTGATGAGTTGGAAAAAAGTTTAAACACCAGCCCGCTTATTAAAGACTGTTATATTATGAAGTATAAAGAAAAACCGGTATGTCTTTGCGCATTATCTTCCGAAGGGCAGGAATATTTACTTAAACAAGGTGTTCCTTCGTTATGCAGCAATTTAAAACAGTATTTGCGGCAGTTTTCGGAAATTGTGCCGCAGCGGTGGAAATTCATTGATACAATTCCGATGACAAAAACAGGAAAAATAGATAAAAAACTTATTGAACATATTTTTAATATAAATCTGTCTTTTCCAGTAATTATGGACAGAATAATACAGGAAAACAGTATTGAATATAAGATTTTTTTCTATAAGCAGTGTAATTTTTTTAAAGGACATTTTCCGCAGTTCAAACTTCTTGCCGGGGTCGTTCAATTGTATTTTGCAAAAGAGTTGGCAAATATTCATTTTAATTTGAATATTGGTGCCGGTCAGTGGAAAAAAATAAAATTTTCTAATATTATTGAGCCGGATAAAGTTGTTTGTTTGAAACTTGAGAAAGATAAAAATAGTGTATCTTATAAATACTATTCAGATACAAAAAAATATGCTTCCGGTCTATTTTTATGCGACAATGTGTTTGAGGAATTAAAATGAGTTTATTTCAGTCAATATATGAAGTAAAAGTTCCGTTTGAGGATTTAGACCCGATGAATATAGTCTGGCATGGAAATTATATGCGTTATATGGAACATGCTCGCTGTCAACTGCTGTCTGAATTGAATTATACCTACATGGATATGAAAGCGGATGGTTTTGCTTATCCTATCGCCAAAATGAATGTAAAATATATTAAACCTGCAGTTTTTGAAGATATTTTATGTGTTAAAGTTGATGTAATATCTGTTGAACCGTCACTGGATATGAAATATGTGATTTACAATAAAGCAACAAATGAAAAAATTTTTGAAGCATCAACAATGCAGATAGGAATTAATATAAATACGGGCCAAACCGTATATACACCTCCAAAAGGTTTAGCCGAGGCATTTTTGAGGGTTAATCATGATGAAAAAGTTTAATTCTATCTTGAATATTTTATTAACGGTATTTGTACTGTTATTTTTCTCAAATTCATCAATAGCAGATGTATATGAACATCCGGCAGCATTGAGTTCTATAGCAGAGAAAATTCCTGTTATAGAAAGTGTTAAATGTAAATTTAAACAGGAAAAAACAATGCCGAATATTGCAAAACCGCTTGTTTCAGGAGGCGATTTTGAATTTGTAAAAGATAAAGGTGTTTATTTTTATACTTTATATCCGATAAAATCCACCGTTGATTATACAAATAAAAATTATAAACAGGTAAATGATATTGTAAAAGCAATTTCTGCTAAAAAATATGAAAAATTGGAAAAGGAATTTAGTTTCTTTTTTACCGGAAATTCCGGAAATTGGATTCTTGGGCTTAAACCGAAGCAAAATTCTCCTGCAAAAAATTATATAACTTCAATTACAATACAGGGCAGCAGTTATATAAATCAAATAAATATTAATCAAACGAACGGTAATAAAACGGCAATATGGTTCATAAAATAAAAATATTAAAATTTATAATAATGTTTGTTTTAATGCTTTTGATGGCAGTTTTTTCTTTTCTGGCTAAAGGAAATGTAGAAACCAATTTAATGAAAACAATTTTGCCTTCCAAAATAGTTAACTCAACAAGTATTGTTCCTATGGCGGATAAATATTCCTCTGTTATAAAAGTTGTTTTTGAATCCGATAATATGTCCAATTTGGAAGATTTAAAAAAATCTTTTATTTCTTCTATGGATAAAACATATTTTGATGTATCGGGAACGGATTTTTCCGGTTTAATTGACAAATACCTGTCGAATCCTGCCAATTTTCTGTCTGAAAAAAACAGAAAATTACTGCGGGAAAAAAAATATGATGAAATTTATGCCCAAAGCCTTAATAACTTGTATAATCCGGCAGGAATACAGTTAACATCAATTGAAAAAGACCCCTATTTGTTTCTGGATGATTTTATATTGTCAATTAGAAAAAATCAGGAAGGCAGCAGTTATTTTGACGGCAGATATTATGATTTTATGAATATCAAAATGAAGGCAAAAGACGGATTATCTCCTGATTTAAGCAATAAAAAAATTGCTGAAATTATAGATATACAAAAAGAGTTATCTGTCAAAAATTCACGGATATATCTTGCCGGAACTCCGATTCATTCATATTATACGAGTATAAAATCAATGGTCAGTATAAATATTATTTGTCTGCTTTCAACTCTTTTAATTATATTTTTAACTTATTTTTATTTCAGAAGTGTAAAAATGCTTATACCTATAGCCTTGAGTATTATATTTGGTATGCTGGCGGGTTATACGGCAACAAGACTGTGGTTTAATGATTTTCAAATTATTACAATGGTGTTTTCTACTACTTTAATAGGTATTGGTATTGATTATTCCTATCATTATTGCTTTGCAGGGAAAATTGATAAAATTTTTATAAAAAATCTTTCTCTTGGTTTACTTACAACAATAATACCGTTTATTCTGCTTTATCTTACCAATATTGAACTGTTAAAACAAATTTCGATATATACAATTTTCGGACTTTGTGCAATTTATTTATTTATTATAATTTTTTATCCGTGTTTTGATTTGAATAAAGCGGAAAAATCATTAAATTTTCAGCCGAAATATTACAAAATACTGTTTATAATACTTTTAATTGCCGGTTTAACCGGATTAATCAGGATAAACTTTAATAACTCTTTAACCGCACTTTATATGCCTTCTAAAAGACTGCTAAATGCAGAAAATCTTTATAATAAAGTTTCCGGCAATTTCACCGGAGAAACTCAGTTTATAACGATTAAAGGCAGTGATATTGAAAATATCCTTGAAAAAGAAGAAGAAATTACCGCTAATTTAACAAGGAATAATATTGAATATTTTTCATTGTCTAAAATATTGCCGTCAGGTAAAAGACAAAGAGAAAATTTCAATTTGGTAAAAACTTTGTATGAAACAGAGCCAGATAATTATTCCGATATTTTGACTGATGCTCAAAGGCTTGCATTAAGGAATATGGTTTTTAAACCTGTAAGTTTTGATAAAAAGGATTATCCTTATTTATCGGATTTTTTGCTTCCGGATAATACATCTTTTATAATTGCATATACGAATAAAAATATTCAACTGAATGAAAAATCAGTTCAAACAGTCAATATAAAACGCGATGTGGAAAAATATATGAAAAGTTACAGCAATACCCTGCTAAAGATTTTCCCTGTTGTTATTGTGTTATTAACTTGTTTATTTATGTTTATATACGGTGTTAAAAAGGGATTAAAACTTTTAATTCCGCCGTTTACCGGAGTTATTTTATCTGTCGGGCTTACCTGTCTGGCGGGTATTGAATTAAATTTGTTCAGTATAATTGCTCTGTTTATGATTTTAGGATTTACGATTGACTATTCAATATTCAGAGCTCAAAATGATAAACAAACGGAAGATGCTGTTTTTGCATCAAGCCTGACAACATCTTTTTCCTTTTTACTGCTTTCATTCTGCGGATTCAAACTTTTGAGTTCAATATCGCTTATTTTATTCTGGGGAACTGCAAGTGCTTATATAACGGGATATCTTTTATTTTTAAACAAACAGAGCAATTCTATGGTACAATTAACACATGAAAAAAATTAAACGAAAAAATAAAGATAATTCAATAATCAAAGCCCTGACTGATGCTCAAAAATTAATCTTTGCCCCGCTTGCTTTTCAGGCTGTTGCGGCATTATTAGATTTTGGAATTATGGATTTGATTGATAAAACACCGGCATCGGAAAACGAGATTATAGAAAAACTTAATCTTGATGAATATACCGTAAAAACGCTTTTACAAATCGGAATATTGAATAATCTTATTCAAAAATCCGGTGAAGTTTATTCTCTAACCAGAACAGGCGGAGTTTTTCTTTATGATGAAATGACTAAAGTTAATTTTAATTATGTCAGAGATCTTTGTTATCTTGGAGCGGGCGAACTTGTTAAATCTTTTAAAACCGGAAAGCCGGAGGGTTTGCATAAATATATCGGTAATTACCCTACTATATATCCTGCAATTACCGCTTTGCCGGAGAAATTAAAACAGCACTGGTATGAGTTCGATCATTTTTATTCCGATAACTGTTTTGATGAAGTTTATGAGATTATTACAAAAAAATACAACAAAATATATGATATCGGCGGCAATACCGGACGATTTGAGAAAGTATGCCTCGGGCATAATAAAAATATTGATATTACTATGTTTGATTTAAAAGAGAATATTGAAACAATTGAAAAAGATGCCGGATTACAAAAATGCAAATTTCAAGCAATAAATGTTTTGGACGAAAATCCAAATTATCCTGAAATGAATAATTGTGCTGTATTTATGAGCCAGTTTCTTGATTGTTTTTCTAAAAAAGATATTAAAAAAATACTTGCGGATTTAAAAAATACAATAGATGAAAATTCTGCTATATATATTTTAGAACCATATACAGACAGACAAAAATTCGAAGCGGCAGAATATTCATTGTGTCATGCTTCACTTTATTTTACCTGTATGGCAAACGGAGTGAGCAAATTTTATACATTTGAAGAGATGAAAAATATTATTGAAAGTTCCGGTTTATACATAACAAATTGTATAAATGATATCGGTTCATTTAATTATACACTTTTGGAGTGCAGAAAAAATGCAGTGGTTTCAAATTAAAGAACAGTCTGCCGGAAAAAAACGGCTGGTTTTATCCTGGTATTTGTATAAAGTATTCGGAAGGAATATTTTATATGTAATTGCTTTTTTTGTTGCATTTTTTACATTTATTTTTGCTTCCGGCATAAGGAAATATTCAAAAACATATTTTCAAATTATTGAGCCTCATACAGGATTAAAACCGAATTTATTTAATCAATTTAAACACATTTATTCTTATGCGGTTTCTCTTGTTGATAAGATGCTTGTGTATGCCGGAGATTTTGATTCTCAAAATGTTGTATTTGTCAATGAGATTGAAAAGAAACAGTTTTTTGAAGAAATAGATAAACATAAAGGGGTCTTTTTTATCAGTTCGCATGTAGGAAATATTGAAGTAATGCACTCTTTAATTCCCAAAGATTCCGATTTTGATATAAATATATTTTTGAGCAATAAACAAAGTGCGATATTCAATAATTTTCTCAATTGTATAAAACAGAAATTTTCGGTTAAATTATTTTTTATTGAAGACATTGGTGTAAATACAGCAATAGAATTAAAAGAAAATCTTGATAAAGGGGATATTGTATTTATAGCAGGCGACAGGCTAGCCGAAACTAATAGTGCGAAAAATATTGAGGCACGGTTGTTTTCGCAAAAAATATTTCTGCCGGAAGGAACATTTAAATTTGCTGAATTAATGAAGGTGCCCGTATATTTTATTTCTGCAGTTAAAGTCGGAAATAAATATAAAATATACTTGCAAAAACAAACTAATACAAAAGAAAAAGAACTTGCCGAATCTTATATTAAATATTTAGAACAAATGATTTTGCTGTGTCCGTTTCAATTTTATAATTTCTACGATTTTTTTATACTTAAGTAAAACTACGAACCGGCAGATACTTTGAGAAATTGTTATAATATGTAAGTTTTAAATATTTACATATTATAAAAGCGGCAAAATTGAAAATAGTTTGCAGACCGGTTTTATTAA
>CALUYV010000019.1 GCA_944325095.1 Candidatus Gastranaerophilales bacterium
ATGAAGAAATGTTTGATTATACTGAAAAAATAATAGAAAAGTCATTAAATAAATAATAAAGCAGGAGAGCGGATAAATTTTTATCCGCTCTCCCCTTTTTAGTTATAATTTACTTATTTACCGGCCCGCTGCTCAATATTGTTTCTTTATATTGGATTGGTTCAAGCGCTTCATATATTTTGTATCTGTCGTCTGTATTTTCTCCTACTTGTTTTAGTTTGCTTGAAACGACTCGTTCTCTGACTTCTTTGAAAAAGTTTCCGGCTTTATCTTTGATTGTGAATTCTTTTGTTATTTTTTCAGGGATAAAAACATCTTTTTCTCCGTTTTGCCCCAGTATTTTGGCATATTGAATTGTAAAATCCCTTTCTTGTCCAAGACCGTTAACAGTTTCGATATAATTAGTCTGGTATGCGTGTCCTCTAACCCATCGGACATTACTTTTTCTTAATGAGCCTAAATAGTTGCCGGATTTATCCACAAATATACAGGACTGCATCGGTCTGTCTATTTGCCTGCTGTAATAACTGTTTTTGTTAATTGCTTTGGCTCCATTTGTGCGTAAAAATTCCATAACCGGAGAAATTCCACTCATCTTAATACTCCTTTCATAATAAACTGACCATTTATAGTAAAACATAAATATGTTGAATTTACTATATTGGTAAAATTATTTTGACGGGTTTAAATTACCATTTTTTGAAAATAAAAAATACAGCAAGGATTATAAAGCAAAAACCTACGAGATAATTCCATTTGAACTGTTCTTTCAGATATAAGACAGAAAAGAAACTAAAAACAACAAGTGTAATAACTTCCTGAATTGTTTTTAACTGTGCTGCTGAGTATGCGTAACTGCCTATTCTGTTTGCGGGAACCTGAAAACAGTATTCGAAAAATGCAATTCCCCAACTCACCAGTATAACAAGCACAATCGGCGCGGCTTTAAATTTTAAATGCCCGTACCACGCAAATGTCATAAATATATTTGAAATAGTAAGTAAAATAATCGGTGCTATACTTTTTATCATAACAATAGAATTATATAACAAATAAAATTTTGTAATTTATTTAATTATAAAAAATCGCACCTTGTATAAGGTGCGATTTTTTTTGTTTCCGGTTGGTTGTATGTAAGGATAGATTATTCTTCAGCCGGAACCGGCGGTTCTACCGGAGGTTCTAAAGGTAATTCTACAGGAGGTTTCGGACATGGACACTGCATCCATACCGGACCTGCCGGACGTTTTCTGTCCCAATCTACGTGATGTCTTCTGTCTTTCATTGCTTCTTTAAAGTCTTTTTTGGCCTGTGCTTTCATTTTATCAAGTTTCTTTAACTGTTTCTTTGTCAGAATTGACTCAAATTCAGCCTTGCTTTGTTTTCTGACTTTATGAATTTCTCCGTTTAAGTCACGAATTTCTTTTCTGATTGGCATAAGTTCATTAAATCTTTCTGCTGCAGTCAGACGCTTATCCATAATTTCTTTCTGTTCGCCGTATTTTTCTTTTATTTTTTCAACAATCGGTTTAATTTGTTCTTTTTCTTTTTGTCTGATTGCTTCTGCTTTTGCTTTCTGTTCTGCTGTTAAATCAAGAGCCTCTTCAAATTTTTTGAAATCAGGATGTCTGTTCATTTTGTGGTGGTTGAATTTTTTACCGTGATGACCTCTGAAACATTTTTCCGCTTGCGGAGTCTGAGTTTTGTCTGCCGGAATTGCTGTTGTTACATCCTGCGCTAAAACCGGAGTTGCTGCTAATAATCCTGCTACACCTGCTGCTATCAATAGTTTTTTCATAGTTGTTCCTTTCTTTTTGTGCTCCAACTTTCTCTCACGTTTCTATAACGAATGTGAAATTTGAATTGTTCATTTTTGATTTTTAATTTGTTAAGTTTTGTAAATTTAATAGCATTATTTTAGCAATTTTTTCAATTCAGAATACTTTATATAAATATATAAAGCTCTCTCTTCTTATTTAAACGGATAGGCCTTGAATGTTTACAAGGTCTTTTTTTTTTGCTTTTAAAATCTTTCTTAATGCCTGCTGCGGCTTATTTTGCCTGTTAATTTGTAAGATAAATTTCTTTGTGGTAGGCTGTATTATATAAATGTTTATGAGAGTTGGTATATGAACATAGATAAAGAAAAATTAATATCATCCATCAAGAAAATTACAGAGCCGAAAGTTCTTGTTGTAGGGGATTTGGCTCTTGATGAAATGATATACGGAGATGCCGAAAGAATATCAAGAGAAGCTCCGGTTTTGATATTGCAGCATACCAGAACAAAATTGATTCTGGGCGGTGCTTCTAATGCGGCGCACAATGTGGCAACGCTTAATAACGGAAAAGTAGGTGTTATAGGTGTTGCAGGTGACGATTATTATTCTGAACTTTTGTTTGATACTTTTGACAAAGCAAATATTGACTGTTCAAAAATTGTTAAAGATAAAACAAGAAAAACAATTGTAAAAACAAGAATTTCAGGTTCGATAACAACTTCTATTACCCAGCAGATTGTAAGAGTTGACAGGCAGTCAAAAGGTTCGATTCCGCCTGAAACTGAAGACAGAGTTATCCAAAATATTCAAAAAGCACTTCCGTGTTATGATGTTGTGATTTTGTCGAATTATCACATCGGTACTCTTACGGATAAGATAATTAAATTTACTATAGATTATGCAAATGAACTCGGCAAAATAGTTGTTGTTGATGCACAGAAAGATTTAGGTTTATATAAAAATGTAACATCAATGACTCCGAACCTGCCGGATACGGAGAAATCCGTAGGATTTAAAATTGAATCCGAAGAGGATTTGAAACGGGCGGGTGAAATATTGCTTTCGCAGACTTCTGCAAGAGCGGTTTTGATTACCTGCGGGGCAGACGGTATGTTTGTTGCTATGCCTGAACAAAATTATACAAAAATTCCTGTATTTAATAAATCCGAAGTCTTTGATGTAACAGGTGCCGGAGATACGGTAACTGCGGTTTATTCACTGGCTCTGGGTGCCGGTATAAATCCTGTTTATTCGGCTTTAATCGGGAATGCGGCTGCCAGTATGGTTGTTCGTCAGTTCGGATGCGCCACAACAACAGTTGAAGAACTGCTGAAGGCTGTCGAAAATCTGAAAATATAATTTAAGGAGACTGTTTTATATGGATAAAATAAAAGAATTTCTGAAAAATTTTAAAATAGTTGATGTGATTATTGTAGTATGTGTTATTATTGCTCTTTGCGTCGGGTTTGTAACTTATAAAGGATACAGACAGACTGCAAGCAAGCAGCAAATTGAAGCACCGTCTAAAATTGTATTCAAAGTTTATATGAGAGGTGTAACTTTTTCCGGAGATAATATCCCTATTAAAAAAGGCGACAAAACTTTTATCAGTATAAGAAATGTTCCTTATTCGGATTTGGAAATTCTGGATGTAAAAGCGGACAGACGAAAAATTGTTCTTCCGACATTGAATTCCAAAAAAGTAGTTATTGTTGTTGAAGATGAAGGTCAGCCGGATTTATATGATGTTGTCGTTACTTTAACAGATACTGCAAAAATAACAAAAGACGGTGCTGTTGTCGGCGGTAATAAGGTTAAAATGGGACTGCCGATTACTCTTGAGGGGGCGGATTACAAATTCAACGGCACGGTATCCGATATAAATATTATTGATGATGTTAACAAAGATCTTGGAACAGATATAAATACAACCGATGATATTCAATAGATTCTTAAATTTTACACAGGACAAATTAAGTTGTTTGTATGAAAACAGTGTATTTTTACAAAAAATTGACTGGTTTATACTGCCATTCATTCTTTTAACTTTCATAACCTCAACTTTTATGAGTTCTGATGCAATAGGCTTTTTTGCGCTTATTGTTATGTTTTTGACATTTATTAAACTGTTATCTAAACCATCGGAAAAATTGTCGTTTAAAAGTTTTGAAATCTGGCTGATTGCATATTTTATGATAGTTGTAATCAGTCTTGCGGGCTCTACTCTGTTTTCATTGAGTTTGAAAGGCTTTTTTAAAACTTTTGTATATCTCGGATTTTATTTTTCGGTTGCCCAATATTTAAAAGCCCATAAAAATCATACCTTATGGCTGCTGGTTGTGATTGGTATTTGTACTTCTGCCGAAGTTGTTGCAGGGTTTTTACAGACTTTTGTGCATCCTGAAGCAATTTCTACATGGCAGGATACATCAAGATTAAATCCGGAGGATGTAATTTCAAGAGTTTACGGTACTTTGCAGCCGCTTAATCCTAATTTGTTCGGCGGATATTTAATTGCAGGATTTCCGGTAATTTTGGGCAGTGTGTTTTACGGCGCAATAAAAAAGAATTTGTGTTGCGTGATTACAGGTATAGTTTTAACTGTTCTCGGTGTATTTACAATATTTCAAACGGGATGCCGCGGGGCATATCTTGCTTTGATGCTTTCTTTTTTCTGTGCATTTTTAATTTCTGCAAAATTTTTCTGGAATACTTATAAAAAACTGTATATTTCATTTATTTCGACGATTATAATAATGATGTTCAGTGCGATTACTTTTGTGAGTGCGTTAAGACATCGTTTTTTGTCTATTTTCGCTATGAGGAATGATTCTTCAAATTCTTTCAGATTTAATGTTTATCATTCAGCAATTCAAATGTTTCAGGATAACTGGCTGCTTGGTATCGGAGTCGGCAATAAAAATTTCAGAGAAATTTACGGGCTTTATATGCGGACAGGCTTTGATGCTTTAAGTGCATATAATATTTATCTTGAAATAGCGGTTGAAAGCGGAATTTTTGCTTTGATTGCATTTTTAGGATTTTTATTTCTTCTTGTTAAAAAAGCAGTTTCTTATATAGTCAATTCTTCAAATTTTGAAGTTGTACTGTTTATATCAGTATCTCTTGTTTCAATACTTGCAATATGTTTCCACGGTTTTGTAGATACTATATTTTTCAGACCGCAGCTGCAGTTTGTTTTTTGGACGTTCGCTGCAGTGATTTCCGCAAATATTGAAAAATAAAACAGCAATTGTAACGAATTTTAAAATTACCCCATAGTACTAGCAAAAAAATATCTGTAGATGTTTTGTAGTGAAATAAATACAAGAAAGGCAGAAAATATAATGAAAATATTACCGATTACCCCGTATAATAACAATACAGCAGTAAACTCCGGCAAACATAATCAATTTCGTGCGTTTGAGTTTAAAAATTCTAATCTTGCACCTTTAACTAAGGATTGTGTAACTTTCTGCGGAAAAAGAAAGAAACCTGAGGCAGAGGAGGCTGTAGAAGATTATTCAAAAGCAAAAGATTTGGATAGTGCAGATATGTCCGGAAAAATTCCGTATCGGATGGGGATGGATATAAATAAAGACTGTCAGGATGATCTGGTAAAACTTATGGCAGATTTGAAAAAAGGACTCAAAAATATCACAGAAAGTGATACCAATCCTGATTTGCCTGTTTTGCGCGGGCAATTTGGTATCCATGGCAGGGTTAAAAAGCCTGAATCTATTCTTCAGAAAGTACCGCCGAGAAAATTAAGACAGAAAAAAGAAGTTTTAAAAATGGGTGATGTTATTGGTGTACGAATTGTATTAAAAAGTTCATCCCAAAAAGATTTTGCCCTTGTATTCAGAGAACTCGGCAAAATGGTTTCCTCCGGCAAATTGAGAGTGCTGGAAGTTGAAAACTATCGTATGAGTCCGAAAGAAAGTTATGTTTCAAAAAGAACACTGGATGCATTTGAACTCGTATGCCACAAAGCAAATCAATATCCTGAAATATCAAGTAAGACCCGTGAATCAGGCTATACCGCAATCCATATGACGGTTGATCTGGGTAACGGAAAACTCGGTGAAATTCAACTTATGGGCCGGGATATGGAAAGGGTTAAAGATATTGAAGATTTCTTCTATAAAAAACGGAGCAGCAAAGATTTTGATGCAAAATACAAACCTATTGAAGATATGATGAACAGGGTAATGGGTAAAACCAAAAAAGATAAAGAAACAGGCGAGATATCGTATGAAAAACTGGATAACTTCCAGGTAGCGACATTAGACCGTTATATTCGAGATTCTTACGCTCATGCGCGTGAGATTCCGCCGAGACATCCAAAGAGAGTGGATGCCGGCAAAGGATACTTCCTGCCGATACCGTATTCTCTGCCGCAGGAATTAGATTTCGATAACCTGCAAAAAATGAAAGATATTTGTGATTATAGAAGCAACAAACAATTTGTAATCTAATAAAAATATCGGTTGTTTATTAAACTATGTTAAAATTAGATTGTAAATATGGCAATTTTTAACATATAAAAGTTTTAGTATAAACAGGTAGATTTTTATGAAGATAGAACCAAATTATTTATATTCAGCGAATAAAATAAACAATAAAAAACAATCTTTCGGGCAGAATGCTCCGGCAGAAAATACTGTCGATGTTCAATCTCAAACAGTGCAGGGTGCGGCATATCCTTCCCCGAATCTTAATGTAAGGCTTCCGATTAGTTATTCCCATACGGAAGATATTAAGTTCACGGATGATATAACGGCTCATTGTTATAAACTTGCAAACGGGCAGAAAGTTGTTATTGTGCCGAAAGACGGGCCTACTATTATAAAATCTTATATAAATACAGGTTCTTTTAATGAACCAGACAATCTCAGAGGGATAAGCCATTTTATAGAGCATAATCTTTTTAACGGTTCTGTTGATTTAGGCGAAAAAGTCTTTTTTGACGAAGTGAATAAAATGGGAGCAGATACAAATGCTTCAACTTCTTTTGATAAAACAGATTATTTTATAAGTTCTAATCTGCTTGATGAGGCGGATGAGGAAAAACAAATCCAGCTTCATGCGGGTATGATTTTATCTCCTAAATTTTTACTTGATAAACTGGAAAAAGAAAAGAAAATTGTAAATGAAGAGATTAATATGTGTGTATCCGAAGATGAAAATTTAGGTTTTTCTCAAACTATAAAAAATCTTTTCAATATTAAATCTTCTTCTATGGATTTAATTGCCGGAACAACTGATAATATAAGTTCTTTGACCAGAGATGATGTAGTAAATTATTTTAATAACAATTATTATCCTGCTAATATGGTTACAGTTATAACGGGTGAAGTCGAGCCGCAAAAAACAATGGAATTGGTTTCAAAATATTTTAATTCGACAAAAGCCCCTGTTCAAAATCGTCATTATGAAAAGATGACTCCGATTGATAAATCTGTCCGCCAGGATTTAATTTCTACAAAGTCAGACAGTGATAATACAACAATTTTCTTAGGATTTGCCGGGCCGGAAAATAACAACACAAAAGATAAAATTTATATGCGTGCAGTATCCTATCTTGCAGGCGGATTATATAATTCAAAATTCGCTCCGCTTGAGAAAAAATACGGAACTTATGTTAATATTTCTCCTGAAAGATTGAGTTCAAATCCTGATGAAAAATCGCTTATTATGGTAGCGGCAAATGTTTCTGATGATAAATCTGAAACATTAATTAAAGAATTATATTCCACAATATACAGCCTAACGCAGAACCCGCCGACTGAAGAAGAATTGACTGCCCTCAAAAATACATTGAAAAAATCTTATAACAGAGTGTTTGAAAGTTCCGCTTCAATAAATAATTCAATTGGTACGAATATGTTGAACGGCAATATTGAACAACTCAGAGATTTTAATAAAATTATTGATGAAATGACCGCTGAAGATATAATGAATACCGCAAAGAAATATTTAGATTTAAATAAAGCGGCATTAACGGTTGTTCATCCGTCTTTTGTTCAGGAAAATAATATTTCTAATAATTATGAAACAGCCAAAAATATTTCATTCACCGGCAGAAATAAAAAAGTTCCGATGGATGTTGCGCACATAAAAACATATAAAATGGGAAATAATTTTGAAGTAATCTGCCGTGATTCAAATTCTAACAATGTTATGTATGATTTTGAATTAAAAGAAAAAACTTGGACACCTAAAAAAGCGGCAGTATCAGATATTCTGGCAGATATTTTTGAAAATGAAGGCACATTGACAAGGACGACCTCTCAACAAAACAAATTTTCTGATTATTACGGTATTGATTCAAATATAACTGCCGGAAATTACGGGCTCAGGTTATCTGCCGAATTTCCTGCAGAGCATACAAAAATTGCTCTTGAGTTTTTTAACGATAAAATAAAAAATGCTAAAATTGATGCTGAAACATTCAATGCAGCGGTTGCAAGATTGAAAGACCGATATGCGCAGCACGAAGTTTCGCCTTATGATAAATTTGATAAAATTGTGTATAAAGACTCTCCGCTTGCATTTTCCGCTAAGGATAAACTGGAAAGTTTAAAAACGATAACGGTTGATGATGTTAAAGATTTCTATAACGAAATCTTTGTAAAAGGTGCCGGAACAGTTGCGGTTACCGCTCCGTTTTCAAAACATCCCGGGATAAAACAGGACATATTTAATTCTTTAAATACATACGGAAAAGTCCGGCCTAAAAATATCGAACTTGTAAAGCATTACGAGCCTGTTGAGAAAACAATTGTTTGCACGGATGTTCATAAGAAAAATTCGGCAAAAATTGTTGAAGGTTTTGTATTTAAACGAAGTGAAAATATGAAAGATATTGCGGCTTTGAATCTTTTGAATACAATTCTCGGCGGTTCTGCATCGTCAAGATTATTTACTGATTTAAGAGAAACCAGACATCTTGCGTATTCCGTAAATTCCGGTTTTGGAGGTTTAGGAGATAAAGGTGTTTTCACTTTAAATATCACGACTTCTACCGAAAATCAGGAAACCGGTAAAAAGACTTTTGATAATGTTCAAAAAGCAATAGAAGGTTTTAATGATAATATAAAAAGAATTACAACTGAAAAAGTGTCAGAAGAAGAGTTAGAGGCTGCAAAGAAACAAATAAAATCTATCCTATTGACATCATCAGAAACAAACTCTGACAAAAATGATATGTTGAATGAGTCGCATAATTCATATTACGGAATTGATTTTTACAATAAGGAAATTGAGGCTGTAGATGCAATTACGGCAGACGATATTTATAATGCGGCAAGAAATATATTCCTTTCAAAACCGATATATTCAATTACGGCAACAAAAGATACTCTGAAGGCAAACGAAGAATATTTAAAATCACTTGAAAATTAATTTTCCAGAATTTGTTTTACTATATTTTGAGTTCCGTCGAATTTTGCAAGACTCAGGGAAGATTTTTGAATATTATCCAGTTTTTCCGGATTATCAGCCAGTGATTTTATCAATTCAAGCAAAGTTTCCGGAGTTACATCAGAATCTTCTATATATAACCCGGCATCTTGAGCAACAATGTTTTTTGCATTTTTTCGCTGGTGGTCTGCTGCTGCGTATGGATACGGCACAAATATAGGTGCAATTGCACTTGCGCATAATTCAGAGATACTTAATGACCCTGCTCTTGTTATTGCTATATCTGACGCTTTTAAAACTGTCACCATATCATCAAAATACGGACGAACAATTAAATTACTGCATTTTTCATATTCCGGATAAATATTTTTTAATTCATTTACAACTTCGTCATAATTCTTTTTACCGGTTTGAAAAATTACCTGCAGATTGCTTTCTTGAGTGAGTTTTTTCAAAATTTGCACGGAAGCATCATTGATTGTTTTTGCTCCCTGCGAGCCGCCCATAATACACAGAGTTAATTTATTTTCCAGTCCTAAATTTTTTCTTGCCTGTTCTTTTGTTAAAATTGCAAATTCATGTCGTATCGGATTTCCGTTTACAATACAGTGAGCGGTATGTAGTTTTGTTTTGGCTTCTTCAAATGCAACCGAAACACTTTTGGCATAAGGTGCCAATTCTCTTGTCACAAGTCCCGGATTAGCATCGCAATCATGCATTACAAACGGAACTTTCATTACTATTCCTGCCATCAAAACAGGAGCTGAAACATATCCGCCGGTGCCGAAAATAATATCAGGTTTGTATTTTCTGATATAAGAACAGCATTTTATAAATGCGTGGAACATTTGTATAGCCCACTTTATTAGCGGAAATCCGATTTTTCTCGGCATTCCTGAAGATATTACGGGCAGGAAAGTATAGTTTTTATCTTTTACTATTGAAAATTCCAGATTATTCGGGTTTCCTATATAATAAATTTTTTCTGTACTTTCGTTTTTTAATAATTCTTCGGCAACTGTTATTGCCGGATATATATGTCCGCCGGTTCCGCCGCCGGTTATAAAAAAGGTTTTATTGTTCATTATTTTGTGTTCCCAGTCTTTGTATTCTTTGTCTTGATATATTTAATAAAATTCCAACCATAGCAAGCGATACAATGATTGATGTACCTCCGTAGCTTATAAACGGCAAAGTCACGCCTGTTACAGGTATAAGGGAACTTGCAACTGCCATATTAAAAAATGCCTGAAGTCCGAAAATAAAGGTTATTCCGACAGCAAGCAGTTTGCCGTACATATCAGGACATCTTTTGGCAATCCACATTCCTCTGTTTACCAGAGCAACAAACAAACCCGCAACAAATAAGCAGCCCAGAAGTCCGAATTCTTCCGCTATTATTGCAAAAATAAAATCCGTATGACATTCGGGAAGATACGCTAATTTTTGAATTGAACTCCCGTAGCCTGTTCCCATCAAGCCGCCTGAAGCAAAGGCAATCAATGACTGGATAATATTGTAGCCTTTTCCCAGAGCGTCGCTTCCCGGGTTCAGCCAGATATTAATTCTGTCCATCTGATAGCCTTGAAGCAGTTTTGGCAAAAATGCCAGAACTCCGGCTCCGCCAAGTCCCCCGAGAATATATACAGGAAGCCACGGCCCCTGTGCAACAATATACAATGCGCCTATTGTGGATAATAAAATCAATACCATACTCAAATTCGGCTGTTTAAATATTATTGCCAGAACAATAAGCATCGGGATTATATATTTTGTACCGTATCTTTTAAAAATTCCGAAATCTATTTTATCTTTAAACATCGAGGCTAAAAGCATACAGAATAAAGGTTTTGCCAACTCAGACGGCTGCAGCTGCATAATCCCGAGGTTTATCCATCGTTTTGCGCCGTTTATGACAACCCCGAGCGGGGTAAATTGCAAAATTAACAGTAAGCCTATTACAATGTATAAAAATTTTGTATTAAATTTTTCAAGATTTTTGTAGTCAAATCTTGAGAAAAATAACATTGCAACAAAGCCGGCAACAGCATAAATCCCCTGTTTGAAAGCGGTTGTCATAAGCCAGATGCCTTCTCTCAAACACTTTGGTGCAGTTGCGGAAAAAATTGCAAGCAGTCCTATTACAACAAGAAACGAAACAATGACAAACAACTGTTTATCAGGAGCAGATATGATTATTCCTGATTTGTTATAATGCTGTTTTCTGTTCTCTATTCTTTCTCTGCTCTGACGCTGCGGAGATTTATACTCTCGATAAGACATATTCCCTGAATACTTCTCCTCTGTGTTCGTAACTTGTAAACATATCAAAACTTGCACATGCAGGTGACAGCAGCACCACATCCGGTTTCAATTCAATCCCCTTATCAATTGCACTTTGCAGTGAAGTTTCACGGATAATGTTTGTAAAACCGCTTTCTTTTAGATTTTTTTCAAATCTGTCTGCGGCTTCACCAATTAAAATTACAGTTTTAATATGTTTTTTGATAGCATCACAAAATTCATTTAAATCTGTATTTTTATCCCTGCCGCCTGCTATAAGTGCAACATCCGTATTGTTAAACGAGTTTATTGCGACAATTGCCGCTTCCGGATTTGTTGCTTTTGAATCGTTATAGAATGTTATTCCGTTTTTTTCAACAATTTTTTCAAGTCTGTGCGCCGGTGCTTTAAATTCCATAATTGCGTTTTTTATGGTGTCGTTATCTAGCCCTGCAATTTTTGCGCAGATAATTGCACACATAATATTCTGGTAATTATGCTCCCCGAGCAGCGGACACTCGGAAAGTGTAATGATTTCTTCAGCGATTCCGTCTTTTTTAAAGATAATTTTCCCGTTTTCTTCGTAACAGCAGTTATCTCCGATATTACCTGCAAACATAAAAATTTTGCCTTTTGCACATTTTGAAAAATCAAGTAATTTTTCATCTTTTGCATTTAAGACGCTGTATTGAGGGGCTTGCGGCTCAAGAAAAATTTTTGCTTTGGCTTTAAAATAGTTTTCAAGTCCCTGATGCCAGTCAATGTGATCCGGTGTAAAATTTGTCCAAACGGAAATAAAAGGTTTTAATGACGGACTCATTGCCAGTTGGAATGAACTTGCTTCGCATACAAAATAATCAAGGTCTTCATCAGCAATATTGCAAGGCGGCTGTCCTATATTCCCGCAGGCTTTAACTTTGAGTTTTTTAGACAGGATATGTTCTGTCAGCGCGGTTGTTGTAGTTTTTCCGTTGGTGCCGGTTATTATAATGAACGGAATATCGCATTCTTTGTATGCAAGTTCCAATTCGGAGATTACAGGTATATTTTGGGTTCTTATTCTTTTTATAATATCGCTGTGAGGAGGAATCCCCGGGCTTGTTACAACAAGTTCGGCATTGTTTATAAATTCATCGGAATGTCCGCCGTATTCAACTTCAATCCCGCAGGCTTTTAAATCTTCGACTTTATATAAATTTTCTTTATCTATATTTTTACCTTCTGATAAATATACAATTGCACCGTGTTTTTTTGCAAATTTAGCAGCTGCAATCCCGCTTTTTGACAGTCCGAGTACAAGAACTTTTTTACCTGTAATTCCCATTATATAATTCCTTTGCTGAATAATTCAAATAATACAACCGCAAATATTGACAATAGCAATGACACTATTGAAAATACTATAACAACTTTCTTTTCATTCCAGCCCAAAAGTTCAAAATGGTGATGAATCGGTGCCATTTTGAAAACTCTTTTTCCTGTGGTTTTAAAACTTGTTACCTGAATGATTACGGATAATGTTTCTATTACAAAAACACCGCCGATAAAAATTAATAAGAATTCAAATTTACCGAGTACAGCAAGTGTTCCGAGCAGTCCGCCAATTGCAAGAGAACCGGTATCTCCCATAAAGACTTCAGCTTTCGGTTTGTTGTATTTCAAAAATCCGAGAAGTGCTCCTGCAACAGTTGCCGAAATTATAGCAAGTTCAATTTCTCCCATAAATAAAGCAATCAATGAACACGCCGCAAAAGCAGGTACGCCGCATCCAGCCGCAAGTCCGTCCAGCCCGTCTGTTAAATTGTATGCATTAGAGGCTCCGGTTATTATAAATACCGCAAATAGCGGATAAAACCATTTTAAATCCAACACAAAATGATTTATTGCAAAAGTGCAGGCACTCGGGTTATTCATTATTAAGTACAATGTAGGCAAAAGAGCAATTGCTATCTGGCGGAATAACTTTCCGCGTGCGGTGAGTCCGTCATTGCCTTTGCCTTTTATTTTAATGTAATCATCCTGAAAACCGGCAAAGGTATAAAATCCGAGTGTTATAAGCGTTATTAGTGCAATTGTTGTAAGTTTCTGCGCAAGCAAAAGTGTTGTGACAGATGCAAGAATTATTGCCGCAATAATAAATACTCCGCCTGTTGTCGGGGTGCCTTCTTTTTTTGCGTGATTTTCAGGCGCAACATCTTTTATGTACTGTCCTATCATTTTTTTCTTTAGCATATCAATGTACGGGACACCGAATAGCATACATAATATCATTCCGAGCAGGAATGCAACCATTACCATTATCATTTGTTTGTTCCTTTTCTTATATAATCTATGATTTCTTCAAATTTCATTGACCGTGAAGCTTTTAAAAATACGGTTTCTTCCACGGAAATATTTTTGCTTATATAATCAGCGGTTTCTTTGTTGTTCTGGAAAAAATGGACTTCAAGATTAGCCTTTTCAAGTTCTTCCCCGATTTTTTCCGCCAGACTTCCTACAACACAATATTTTGCAGGTTTATTCATTCCGGCAAGAGCCTGCCCGACCTGTTTGTGGTATTGAATTTCATTTTCGCCGAGTTCACCCATATTGCCTAATATGACTACCGGATTTTTGTATAGTTCTATAAATGTTTTGACAGACGCTTTCATTGAGTCCGGATTAGCGTTGTAACTGTCGTTAATAATTTTAATTCCGTTGATATCTTTGACTTCCCATCTTTTTTCAATATGGTGGTAAGATTCCAGTCCGGTTTTTATTTGTTCGGGTGTCAAACCTGTTTTGAGTCCGAGTTCAATTGCTGCAAGTGAATTTTCAATATTGTAATCACCTTCAACATTGAGTTTGTATGTGTTTCCTTTGTATTCAAATATTGAATGAGAAACTCCTTTTTCTATGATATTGACATCATCAAGCGAATAATAGATTTTTTGCCCTTCGTAATTCAGGTGTTTTTTTATGATTTCCTGATTTAAAGCAATCAGGGCACCGTTTTTGTTAAGACCTGATGCGATTTCGCATTTTGCTTCTGCAATATTATCAAGACTTCCGAGCCTGCCTATGTGAGCGGTTCCGGAATTTGTGATAATTGCATAATCAGGTTCCAGATGGGTTGATATGAGTTCAATTTCACCTAAGCCGCGCATTCCCATTTCAACGATAAGAGCCTGTGTATCAGTGTCCATTCCCAGAACGGTCTGGCAAAATCCTATTTCATTGTTATGGTTTGAATAAGTTTTATGGGTTTTGAATTTTTGAGATAAAACGGAATAAACCATTTCTTTTGTTGTCGTTTTGCCTGAACTTCCGGTTATTGCAACCGTCAGCGGATTAATTTTTCTCCTGTAATATTTTGCAAGATTTAAGTATGCATCAAGAGTGCTGTTAACTTTCAAAACAATTTGCGCATCAGGATATATTGTATCCCGGCTTGTGAAATATCCGGCAGCACCTGCTTTCAGTGCGTTTTCTATAAAGTTTTCTCCGTCAAAAGACTCTCCTTTTAATGGAAGGTAAATATCTCCTTTTTGAATGGTTCTGGTATCTGTAGAAATGCTATATTCCACAGCATCACCGCACTCGTTTTTTAAACTTTCAGCTCCCGTTGCCGTTATTAATTCTTCCCTTTTAAACATCATAAAATTATAATACTTCAAACAAAATTCCTGTACCACAACATTAATAAAAATTAAAAATTGCGTGGATATACAATTCTTAAAACTCCTTGACAACAAATTTTGCCTGATAGATAATAACTGTATGTGATTACTATGGGTCAATCGTTTTAGAAAACCGTTTACCGGTTACGATACCCGCAACGAAAGGATGAAAAGATGTACGCAATAGTCGAAACTGGCGGAAAACAATATCAAGTAGAAGAAGGACGCTATGTTGATATTGAATTATTAGACGGCGAAAAAGATTCAAAAGTCGTTTTTGACAAAATAGTTATGATTGTTAACGGTAAAAAATCTAAAGTAGGACAGCCTTATGTTTCAGGTGCTTCTGCTGAAGGTAAAATCGTTTTACACGGCAGATCAAAGAAAATTATCGTTTACAAACAAAGACCTAAAAAAGGTTATAGAAAAAAACAAGGTCACAGACAGGGTTATACAAGAGTTATGATTTCTAAAATCAGAACTTCTGCCAAAAAGTCTGCTGAAGAAACAGCTGCTGAATAAGTAGTCTAAAATCGTTATAAGTACAAAAGAAAAGGAGAAATAGAAAATGGCACATAAGAAAGGTATGGGATCCACCCGTAACGGCCGTGACTCCGAAGCTAAGCGTTTAGGCGTTAAAAAGTTCGGTGGCGAAGCTGTTAAAGCAGGTAATATCCTTGTTCGTCAAAGAGGAACAAAAATTCATCCGGGCAACAATGTAGGTATCGGTTCTGATGATACTTTGTTTGCATTGATTGACGGTGTTGTTAAATTTGAACCGCATAGAAGAGATAGAAAACAGGTTAGTGTTTACTCTGTATAATGTGAGTTCATAAATAGTAAAAGAGCCGGAATTATTCCGGCTCTTTTTTATGTATTTATATGGACACTTCAGGTTTTATTTTATCCCATTTTGCTCCAAAATCCGCATAATCAGCATCTGCGACAACCAGCATTTTGAACCCGTTATTTTCTGCTTCTTGAATGTAATTTTCTGCATTTATACCTTCAAATCTTGTTTTTAAATCATTCAATTGTGCAGAATATCTCGGTTCATTCTTAACAATGGTTGTATAATCCGATTTTTTTTCTGCCGGCTGAAATGTTTGTATGCTTGTTTTTGGAACACGTGTTGTTTCGTTTGTTTTTGTATAATCTACTTTATTAAAACCAAGCCGTGAAATTTTTACCATATCTATACTCTCCGTCTATTATCTCTCTTTACATAGATATAAAGTATTTTACAGTTTGCAAATTTCAGGTTTTGTTTATTTCGTTACAAAACTTAAATACTCGAGATAATGGAAAAGCGGGTTACAGTTTCAACTTTTCACCGTCCTCAGGTATAAGAATATTGAATATATTATTTTTGTGTATGTAATTTTTTATATCCTGTCGTGTAACTGTCAAATGGCTTACCGTATCCATATGGCTTGCTATTATTGTTGAGTTTGGTGATGTTTTCAAAATTTGTTCAATATCATCAATATTCATAATTATTCTTTCGCCGTTTAATACTGTTGCAGCGCAGGCATTAACAACAATTACATCCGGCATGTAGTTGATTATTGCTGTTTTTACTTCATCGCACCAGATGGTATCTCCTGCAATATAAAGAGTTTTTTCCCCGTCGGTTCTAAAGATAACTCCCATTGAGTTATACGAGATTCCGACTTGTTCGCATAGGGGTTTAATTATTTCTCTTTTTCCGTGCTGACAGTTTGTTTTGTATAGTTTTATATTTTTATAATCATTGCCATTTTCTGTTAAAATTTCAATGTTTTTAAAATCGTAGGATTTTATAATGTCAAAATCCTGATGTGATTGGACAAAGAATTTAATGTTTTTGTCTAATGCTTTCACCGCATAATCATCAAAATGGTCAGCATGGTAATGTGTTAAAATTACAGCATCAACATCAACGATTTTTTCTATTGCGAACGGTAAATCAACTCTTGGCTGTCGGATTTGGGAATTTATTCCGGCGTCAAATCCTTCCATATAATCTTTAGGGCCCAGCCAGGGATCGATTAAAAATTTAATTCCTGCATATTCAACTATAATAGTTGCATTTCTAACCTGTGTAATTTCCATAGTGATTTCTCCTTTTTTTCTTCTAATAATTTTAAATTATAATTTTCTTTTTATCAAGAATACACTAATTTGTATAATACTTACTTTTTAGTATAATAATATTAAAAAAGAAAGTTAAAGGTGATTTTATGGTCAAAAAGAAACCGTTAGAGTATAAATGTCCGCTTGAGGCAACAATGGATATTATCGGTGGAAAATATAAAGGTGTTATCATCGGACATTTGATTGATAAAACTTTGAGATACAATGAGTTGCAAAAATTGATATACCATGCAACTCCTAAAATGCTCATTCAGCAGTTGAAAGAACTTGAAGTGGATGGGATTGTAAAAAGAAAATTATATCCTGTTGTTCCGCCCAAAACGGAATATTCACTGACCGAACGCGGGAAAACACTTATTCCTGCAATTATTGAGTTGAATAAATGGGGATTGAATTATTTAAAAGAAGAGAATATTCCTTGCGCATATTCTCCTGATAAATAGTTTATTTATAGTAAACCAGCCGGCTTATTCATGACCGGCTGGCTTTGTCAATTTATTTATGCTTTTTGTATCCGCATTTGTAGCATGTTCCTGTTTTGTCCAATGCAACTCCGCACAGCGGGCATCTTTCAATGTCTGTTTTTGTCGTATAATCTTCTGTTGCCGTATTGGAGCCGCTTACAAAGGTGATTTTTGAGATATTTAATTTATCTTTCAGCAGGTCATATACTATTTTAATCATTCCTTCAACTGTCATTGTTTCTTTTGTCACGACAATTCGGGAATCCGGGTATGCTGTTGCCAGTTCTGTTTTAAAGGCTTCGCCTTTATTTGTATTTTGCGGTGCGCCGTTTTTTATTCCCTGTTTTTCATAAACTTCAAGAATTGCAGGTAAAAGCGGGTCGTCCTCTCTCATTATTGTTGCGTGATCAAAGTTTTGTAAAATACTCCACGCAGTCTTTTTTATTTCATCGCACGGGAACACCATATTCACACCGGGATTTATTGTATCTTCAACCTCTATGGTTAAAGTTCCCGTGTGACCGTGCAAATACTGTGCCTCTCCTTTAAATCCGTAAAATCTGTGAGCATACTGTAATTGAAAAGTTGTTAATGATTTCATAAATTCCTCCTTCTTCCATATTCTTATATATGTTTGTCAGGTTTTAAATTATTATATTGGGCTATATTCGCTAGAGTTATTCAAAAATGACTTAAAGTCATTGACTTACGATAGGTTTTTATTTATAATTTCTTATACTACAGGAGAATTCTATGAACAAAAGACAGCAAGCGGCACAGGAAACCAAACGCAAACTTATCACTGCCGGTCTGGAACTTATCAAAGAATCCGGATTCGATGCAATTAATGTGGAAGATATAACGAAAAAAGCCGGAGTTGCAAAGGGAACCTTTTATATATATTTTAAGCGAAAAGAAGATATAGTCCTTGATATAAGCCGTGTTCCGTTCGGAGAAATAGCTGAAGAACTTACCTGTATGGAGAATATGGAACTTATAGAAAAACTGACATACTATTTCCGCCGGTTTATGGAGTGCGTGGAATCCTGCGGGATAAATGTCTGCAGGCAGTGGACAAAAGATGTTTTGGATCCGAATAATGTTCCCAAAAATAAAGACGGACAAAAATGGCTGTATGATGTTGAAATGCTCAAAAATATTCTTGAAAATGCAGTGCACAATAAAGAGTTAGCGCAGAATACTCCTGTAGAGCTGCTTACGCATATAATTATCAGCCAATTGTACGGAATGATGACCTGCTGGTGTATGTCTGACGGGAAATTTGAACCGCTTGACTGGACGGATAAATTTTGCCGGCTCCAGTTAAAAGCAATTTTGAATCCGTATATTATAGGCGGAAAATAATTTTTATACTATCTCAATAATATCGCCGGTGCAGATTTCCCGGATAGTGTTCTTTTGAGATAAAATTATTTTTGATTTTAAATCACAGCAGTGGCACGGGGCAATATATTCGATTTGTTCACTGTTAAAAAAGTTTCCCAACTCATTTAAGTCTTTTTCATCTGCGCCTATTAGGTGTAACCCGCCGAGAATTCCATAAACTTTATGAATCCCGGTTACTTTTTTGGCCTGATTTATAATATTTTTGATACCGGAATGCGAGCAGCCGGTTATAATAAAAAGTTTGTCCTGCATAACATAAACCAGTGCGGAATCATCAATATCATCAGACGAAATTTTTTCAATCTCTCCCAAAAATAGTAAATTGCTGCTCAGATAGTACGGTTCAGCGGTTAAATTCAAAATAAAATTTTCTTCTATATAATTTTTAGTGACCGGACAGCCGTAAGAAATTCCGTTTTGGTCAACTTTAGTATCAAAAATATTAGGGTGAGCGGTAAATGTTATATTATGGGTTTCAGGTGAGAAATACCTTAATCCGCCGGTATGATCATCATGACCGTGTGAGAGTACTATATCAGTTATGTTGTTTAGATCAATGTTTAAATTTTTTGCATTGCGCAAAAATATATCACTGTAGCCGGTATCAAAGAGGATTTTTCTGCCGTCTGCCTCAATCAATAAAGATAATGCCGGCTCAGCCAGCAGATAATTATCTATTCTTGTGCTGTTTTCAACAAGTACAGTTATTTTCATAAGGATATTATATCAGAAAGTTTTGAAAACCTCCTTTATTTAAATTTACAAAGTTATTTACAGGTGTTTAGAGTTTTTTGTCATTAAACAAAACCATTGCAGTATAACTTAGTACAATTGAGCCAATCAGCACTTCCAGAGGAAATCTTACAAGTAAATTTTTGTCAAGAATCATTGGAATTAATAGTACGGCACCTGCCGGTGGAAAATTAAGTTTCAACCGGTTCAGTGCTATGAATAAAACAATACATGACAGCGCGGTGCACAGTGAAAGCGGAAGGTTTAAATATACATTAAACAACAACCGAAAGATACTGCCAGTAAAAGCACTGAAAGTCATTAATCCTGCAATATATGCCGGTCGTTTTCTTGCAGGGCTTTTAGGGTTGGATAGTTCTGTGAACATTACAATTAGCGGAGGAGCTAAAAAGTATATCTGGTGAGTTTCAAAAGGTACAAGTGCGATTAGTCCGAAAACGGTTAGTAGTTTTGTCCATTTTTCTAACTGTTTTTTTAAGTCAAAGTTACAGGGGATAAATTTGTTTACAGGACGGAGATGGTTTTTCTCCATTATCCATTGAGCCAGAATAATCATCAATGCCATTACCATAACAGCTGCAGGATATATAAAACTTGAAGTTTTTAAATAAACAGGAAGAATACAGGCAGATATAATCGGAACGAAATTTGTTTTGCATGCAGTGAGTATAACGCCTGTAAAACCGAAGCAGATACAAACCTGCAAAATCAATGGCAGCGGACAATATCTGACTATTAAAACTCCGAATAATGCAGCGGCAGACATTAATAAAAATATCCTTCGTTTGTTGACTGCCCACGGTTGTTGTTCAGAAATCCAGGCTCCGATTGTTAGTGCACAGATTTCAGGAAAAATAATCTCTTTTTCCCCGCTTAATTCAGCCAGCCATACCATAGAAATCGCCATAAGTATGCCGAATATGTACCGTTCATATTTTACTGTTTTTAATATTTTTGTATTCATGTTTTCAGGGTTTTTTGGACTATAGATATTAAGGATTATTTGTTTTCGTCCGGTTAATTTGAATTTAGATTTCACTTATAAAATAACATAAAAATTTTATAGGGTATAATTTATTACTCTAACATCTCTTATATTTGTTCCGGCTAAGATTTATTGAGTCGTTTGATATATAATCAAAAGCCAGTATATTATTATTCTAATTTATCTTGAATTATCCAATAAAAGTAACAAAAAATAAAAAGCGGCTGAATTCTCAGCCGCTTTTTATTTGGAGAATAGGAGACTCGAACTCCTAACCCCCTGCGTGCAAAGCAGGTGCTCTACCAATTGAGCTAATCCCCCACCATCTAATTTGTCCGGCTGCCCCGGACTGCGGGGTTGAGCAATCTGTGCTCACAAGTTTTATTATACATGCTGATTTTTTTTTGTAAACCCCTTTTTATGATTTTATTTTATCTTTTTATTGTATTTTTCGTGTTATTTTTTATTATGTTTTGCCGGCAGGAAAAAGACTTGCCTTTATCTAATCGGCAAGTCTTTTTTTCTGTTATATTTCTGCTTTACTGTATTGCTTTTGTTTGTATTGAATCAAGCATTTTGCAAGTTGATCCGGACAACTGGTCGGCTTTGCTCCGCAGGTTATTCCTTCCAGCCGTTCAATAACTTCTTCTACTTCCATTCCTTTTATAAGGCTTTTTATTCCTTTTAGATTTCCGTTGCAGCCGCCGTAAAAATCAGCATCCATAACTTTGTTATCTTTTATTTTTACTTGCATCATCTGGCAGCATGTTCCGGAGGTCTGGTATTGAATTATCTCTTCATTACTCATCGGTTTATCCTCCAACTATTTCTTACAGTTATATTTTAGCATAAAATTTTATACATTATCATTCGAGGTTTTGATAGCGGTTTCTGTTTCTCGGATTAGTCTTTGAATATATTTCAAACTCTCTCGATTTTTATGTTTGGTAAAAATTTCCTGTGCTGATAATAATTTGCGCAAAGCATCGTGCGGATGTTTTTTTCTTGTTAATTTCCCTATTTCTGTTTGTACATAGCCAAGCATTTGTTCGTAATTTTCCCTCGGGGCAATTTCTCTGTTGACGCTTCTAAATGTTGCTGCGGTTTCCGGATAATGTTTTGCCAGTTTTTTTAAGCATTTTTCCTGTTTGTACAAAACCTGAATATAATCATACAATCGCTCTTTGCAGCCGATATATGTTTTTCTTAAATCGTTCAGTCTTGCCATCATATGAACTATATCCCCGTTTGTTTCAGAAATGTTGTATCCTTTTTTGGCAAAATACTCAAGTGCCTGCGGCTGGGATTCTTTTATTTTGCATAAAACACTCATTATTATTCCCGCAAAATCAAGTTCTTTTTCTTTGAGCAGGTTATCTGCCAGTTCGTTTGATTCTTTGCAAAACAAATCTTCTTCCTGTCTATTCAGATAATCCTGTTCCAGTTTGCTGAAATGGTATGCAAAACTTCTGTGTGATATCTGGTTTCTGTTTTTTAATATATATTTTCCGAAGGTATCAATGTTGGGGTAAATTATTTTTTCAGGGATTGTTTTAATTAGCATATTAAAGACCTTTTTTGTATTTAAGTAGTGTGATAAATTTTTTTTGCTATCTTATTTACAAAAATTAAAAAACGACTGACATTTAATTCAGTCGTTTTTATGTGTTTATTTAATGTTTAGGTTTAATAGATTATTCTTTTATTGCAGAGGCACAGTCTGCGCAAATGCCGTTTTCGTCAAGTGTTCTGTATTTCCAGCATCTTACGCATTTTTCTCCCTGTGCTTTTGTTACCCATACGGTGTATCCTTCTTCCGTATATTCATTAAGCACTTCTGCCGGAGCGGTTTCTGATAATACCGCCTGTGATACTATATAAATATCTGCCAGATCTGCTTCATTTGCTTTTAGTACGGCAGGATTTTCCGCTTTTACAAACACTGCAACTTCTAACGAACTGCCGACTTTTTTGTCTGCTCGCAGCGGTTCAATTGCTCTTGATACAACCTGACGGGATTTCAATACTTCTGAAAATTCTTTTTCAAGTTCAGGGTTTTCCCATTCCGGTTTAACTTCCGGCCAATCTGAAAGCAGGATGCTTTCAATCCCGTTTCTCTGAATTTCCGGAATGTTTTGCCAGATATCTTCTGCCTGATGAGGCATTACAGGTGTTAATACTTTAACAAGTGCCATTAAATTCTCATATAATACAGTCTGGCATGCTCTTCTTGATAAAGATTTTTTGCCTGCAGTATATAATCTGTCTTTTACAATATCCAGATAGAAAGAACTCAAATCAACTGCCGCAAAGTTTTGCAGACATTGGAAGTATTTGTAAAATTCATAATTTTCAAAGGCTTCCGTAACTTCTTCTATCAGTTTATTGAGTTTATGAAGTGCGAATTTATCAATATTTTTCAAATCTTTATATTCGACATAATCAATAGCCGGATTAAAATCAAACAGGTTGCCAATCAAAAATCTTGCGGTATTTCTTGTTTTTTTGAAGATTTCTGTTAACTGTCCGATTATATTATTTCCGATTTTGATATCGTTTCTGTAATCAACGGAGGCTGCCCATAGGCGAAGAATATCAGCACCGTAATTTTTAATTATGTCATCAGGTCTGATATAGTTGCCTAAAGATTTAGACATTTTTCGACCGTCTTCTCCGAAAACGAAACCGTGAGTCAAGACCTGCTTGTAAGGTGCTTTGTCCTGAGTTGCAACAGAGGTTAGTAATGATGATTGGAACCAGCCTCTATGCTGATCTGAGCCTTCAAGGTACATATCAACAGGAATATGTCCTAATTCATCGGCTCTTTTTTCAACAACGGCTCTCCAGGAAACACCTGAATCAAACCATACATCCATAATATCTTTTTCTTTACGGAAATGTTTTTTGCCGCATTTCGGGCAGGTATAGCCGTCCGGCAGTAATTCTTCTGCCGTGTATTTTACCCATGCATCAGAACTTTCTTTTTCAAATATTTTTGCAACATTTTCTATTGTTTCATCAGTGCAGATTACCTCTCCGCAATCTTCGCAGTAGAAAATAGGAATAGGTACTCCCCATGCTCTTTGTCGGGAAATACACCAGTCTGTACGGCCTTCAACCATATTTCCGATACGATTTTCTCCGCTTGCCGGTATCCATTTTACTTCTTTTATGGCATTAAGAGCAGAATTTCTGAATTTATCTACTTTTACAAACCACTGCGGAGTTGCTCTGTAGATAACAGGATTCTTACATCTCCAGCAGTGCGGATAACTGTGCTGAATATCCTGCTGTTTTAATAATGCACCTTTAGATGATAACATTTCAATAACAATTGCGTTTCCTTTGTAATACGGAACTCCGATAAGTTCAGGAATTCCCACAATGTCTGTCCATTTGCCGGAACCGTCTAATGGTGAAAAGACTTCAATCCCGTATTTGCAGCCGACTTCATAGTCCTCAAGACCGTGTCCGGGCGCAGTGTGTACAGAACCTGTACCGGCATCAAGTGTTACATGTTCTCCTAAAATTATTGGAGATTTTCTGTTTACAAGCGGGTGTTCTGTATTTAACAATTCCAAATCTTGTCCTGAGCATGAACCTAAGATTTTTATATCGGATTCTTCCCATTCAACATCTTTCAGGAAGGAGCCTAAAAGTTCAGTCGCAACAACATAAATATCTCCTTTTAATGGCGATTTATCTGTGTTTACCCCTTCAAAGAAAGTATATTCAAATCTCGGATGCATAGATATTGCCATATTAGACGGAATTGTCCATGGAGTTGTTGTCCAGATAACGGCATATATGTTATCACCGGAAAGATTGATTAGTTGTTTGAGTTTTGCTGTACTTTCGCTGTCAAATTTAAATCTTACATAGATGGATGTTGATGTATGATCTGCATATTCAACTTCAGCTTCTGCCAGTGCAGTTTCGCATGAGGCGCACCAGTAAACAGGTTTTAAACCTTTTTCTATGTATCCTTTTTTATACATTTCACCGAATACTCTTACCTGTTCGGCTTCGTACTCTGGATCTATTGTAAGGTATGGATTTTCCCAGTTGCCGAGAACGCCGAGTCTTTTAAATTCGTTTTCCTGACCTTTCAGGTTTTTGTGTGCAAATTCTCTGCATTTTGCTCTTAATTCTGTTTCAGTAATGGAGTGGCGGCCGCCTTTCAGGTTTTTAACAACTGCATTTTCAATCGGCAGTCCGTGTCCGTCATATCCCGGAACATACGGAGCGTAATATCCTTTTTGGGTTTTATATTTGATTAAAATGTCTTTCAAAATTTTATTTAATGCCGTACCGACATGGATTTTTTCGGAACTCAAATACGGAGGCCCGTCATGCAGAATAAAAGAATTAGTTTTTGTTCTGTTAGAAATCATTTTTTCATAAATATTATTTTCTTCCCAGAATTTTTGTATTTCAAGTTCTCTAACAGTAGCGTTTGCTCTCATTGCCAGAGTAGTCTGCGGCAGATTGAGAGTATTTTTATATTCGATTTTTGTACTTTCTGTCATTTTATTGTCCCTCTATTTTCTTAGTAACATTTTCGTTAATCAATTCCGGTTCTGCTTCCATATCTGTATCTGAATCGAAATTTTTTATAAATAATTTCATTTTATCATAATCGAAAGAGTTTTCCCAGCGGGCAATTACAACGGTTGCAACACAGTTTCCAATTAGGTTAACCGTTGTTCTTCCCATATCAAGCACCTGATCGATACCGAGCAAAATAGCAACCCCTATAAGCGGAATATTAAAACTTGCCAGTGTTCCTGCAAGTACAACAAGTGAAACTCTCGGCACTCCGGCAATTCCTTTACTTGTGAGCATAAGCGCAAGCATCATTAGTACCTGCTGGTTTAAGTCAAGATTAATTCCGCAGATTTGTGATGAAAAAATAACAGCCATTGCAAGATATAATGTACTTCCGTCGAGGTTAAAGGTGTATCCTGTCGGCATAACAAAACTTACAATATTTTGCGGAACACCGAATTTTTCCATAATGGTAATTGCTTTAGGAAATGCGGCTTCTGAACTTGCGGTTGAAAATGCAAGAAGTGCCGGCTCCTGTATTGCTTTTAACAGGTTGCGGAGCGAAATTCGTGCATATTTGCAGGCAATGAATAATACCAGTATGACAAAAACCGCAAGTGCCGTATATAGTGAAAATATTATTTTTGCGTAATTTTTTAATATAGATAAACCGTTCATTCCGACAGTAGAAGCGATTGCTCCGAAAATGCCAAGAGGTGCAAAATACATTACATATTCGGTAAATTTAAACATTATCTGGGCAACCGAATTTAATAAATCTGTGACAGGCTGTGCTTTTTTCCCGACTGCGCAAATAGCAATTGCCATAAAAATAGAGAAAACTACAATCTGCAGCAAATTGCCTTCAGCCATTGATTGAACAATACTTGTCGGGAATATACTCATAACCATTTCGGAAATAGAAGTATGCGGTGTTGTGACAGCCATTAATCCTGCTTCTTTTAACAACTCCGGATTGGCGACCGTGCCTGTTGCAAATCCTCTGCCCGGATTGAATATATTTCCCATGGTCAGACCTATAATCAGGGCAAGTGTCGTGACAATTTCAAAATAAACAATTGTTTTTATTCCGATTTTGCCGAGATGTTTGATTTCTCCGTGGCCTGCAATTCCTGTTACAAGTGTTGAAAATAACAGCGGAGCAATAATCATTTTTACCATCCGCAGGAATATTACGGCAAAAGTTCTCATCTTAACCGCTAAGTGGGGGCAAAAATGTCCGAATATTACACCTAAAATCAGTGCAATAAATATCAATATTGTCAGTTTGGAATGTTTCAATTCTAACCTCTCCTGCTTATTATATTACAAACATGACGGGTATTATATAATCACGGAAATTTTGTAAAAATTGTTAAACTTCCTTATCTTCGGAATCTTTTTTTCTTCTTGCTTTATCGTGGCAATATTCGTTATATACAAGGAAAATTAACAGTAAGTAGTTTAAATTGCGCCATAACGGATTTGAATTTGTAAAAAATTTCAAATCATCCAGTGTTTCTAAAGTTTCTAAATAGTTTTCATATTTTTCGACATTACTGTTATTTAAAATTTCTTTTTTGTTATTCTTAACTATATAAAGTTCTCCTTTGAAATCTCTGCCTAAAATATGTTTTTTACCGTTGTCATTTAATAGGATTTTAAATTCATTTTTATTCTCCGGTGAAAATACGGCTTTGTATTTGATAAAATTTCCATTATCTCCTGTACGGAATTTTCCTGTTATTGTATCTTTATTATTTTCATCAAGATGCATTACAAGTTGAATTTTTTGTTTATCCAGATTAATCTCAAGAGAATAGTTACTATTCCCCAGTGCTTTAATTTTAGGTCGTTCTATATCATACAGCCTGTTCAGATGATAAAAAGCAGGACTTGTTTCTTTTTCTTTTCTTATTTTTTGTACATCTTCAAAGAATTCATCTCTTGCGATATCTTTTTCGGATTGCTTATCCTGATGAAAAAGATTTTGAACAACAGGCTCATTTTTTAATGTAATAGCAATTACTGTAAAAAGCATTGCTTTTCTTGCCCATTCAGGAAGCGGTTTGGGCTGCTGTTCATTATTTTTATTATCAGTATCGTCCGGAATCCTGCGCATATCATGGTTTGCGGGAATCGAACTTTTAAAGTTTATTTTGTTATTATACTGGACGGGTAAAATTCTCATAATATTTATATTAAACCGAAACAAAAATTTTTTTGCTGTTTCCTGCTTGAAAAATATAAATTTATTATTTATAATTCTCGTGAAGCTTGGTCATACAAAGGTAAGAAAGGAGAGTTTATTATGTGGGAAAAAGATATTAATATCCACGAAGTTAAAGAGATTAGAACCAGAACCAATGTTTATTTCGGTGTCGGGGCTATACAAAAAATTAATGATATTGCAAAAGATATAAAATCAAAAGGTATTGATAAAGTTATTGTTATGTCCGGCAGAAATGCATACAAAGCAACCGGAGCCTGGGATGTTGTAGAAAAGGCATTAAAAGAAAACGGTATCGGATATGTAAATTTTGATCAGGTTACACCGAATCCGACAACACATCATGTTAATGATGCATTTAAAATGGCTGAAGATTTCGGCGCAAAAGCAGTTATTGCAATCGGCGGCGGATCTCCTACAGATGCCGGTAAATCCGTTGCTATTCTGCTTGAAAATCCTGATAAAACTGCAGAAGATATTTATGATTTTACTTTTGCTCCTGTTAAAGCGGCACCTATTATTTCAATAAATTTAACTCACGGAACAGGTACAGAAACAAACAGATTTGCTGTTGTTACAAATCTTGAAAAGAATTTCAAACCGGCAATTGCTTATGATTGTATTTATCCGATGTATGCAATTGACGATCCTCAGTTAATGACAAAATTATCACCAAAACAAACCAGATATGTTTCAATTGATGCGGTTAACCATGTAGTTGAAGCTGCAACTTCGCTTGTTGCTTCTCCTTATTCAATCACTTTAGCAAAACAGGTTATTGAACTTGTTGCGAAATATCTTCCGAAAGCAATTGAAAATCCGGATGATCTGGAAGCAAGATATTTCCTTGCTTATGCAGCAATGATGGGCGGAGTAAGTTTTGATAACGGTTTATTGCACTATACTCATGCTCTTGAACATCCGTTGAGTGCGGTTAAACCTGACTTATCTCACGGTCTTGGTCTTGCTATATTACTTCCTGCAGTAGTTAAAACTATTTATAAAGACAGATCTGCTACACTTGCAGATATTTTAGCACCGATTGTTCCGGGATTAAACGGTACGCCGGATGAAGCTTCAAAGGCTGCAGAAGGTGTTTATAACTGGTTGAAATCAGTCGGAGTTCCTGAAAAACTTACCGATATGGGATTCAGTGCAGCAGATGTTGATAAACTGACAGATCTTGCGTTTACCACTCCATCTCTTGACGGGCTGATAAATATCGGACCGAGCGGTAATTCAAGAGAACTTGTCAGAAAAATATATGAAGAATCTCTGTAGAGATTGATAACAAAAATCAACAAAAACGGCGAAACTAAATTGAGGTTCGCCGTTTTTCTATATAAGAAATATTTTATTATTAAACAAGTTCTTTTTCTTTTATATAACGTGGTCTTGCTTTTACTTCAAGGTAAACCTGTCCGACATATTCTCCGATAATTCCAGAGCAAAATATCTGCAGACCGCCGAAAAAGCAAAGCAAAATAATGATTGTTGCAACACCGTTAGGAGTATTATTAAATACAAGTTTTTCAAAAACAGTTTCAAGTCCCATAAAAAATGCGATTACTGCCATAAAAAATCCAAGACAGGCAATCAGCCGCAGCGGCACTATACTGAAAGATGTTATTCCGTTCAGTGCAAGGGTTAGCAGTGACCAGAAGTTAAATTTGGAATTTCCCTGCATTCTAGGTTTTACATCAAAAGTTATATTTGTGGTTTTTAGTCCTAAGTCAAAAAAGAACCCCCGCAGGAAGAGAGTGTTTTCGTGATAGCCTTCCATAAGTTTCAGCGCTTTATAACTTACAAGTCTGTAGTCTGAATGGTTCATCGGAATTTTAGTTCCAAGAAGGGCCATCAATTTGTAAAACATTACAGCGGTTGTTTTCTTGAAAAAACTGTCTGTTTTTCTGTTTTTTCTTACTCCTAAAACAATGTCATAACCTTCACAAAATTTATCTACAAATGTGCCTATTGCGTTTTCATCCTGCTGAAGGTCTGCATCAATAGAAATAACACAATCACAGCCTAACTCTCTGACGCCTTCCAGCCCGGCAACAAGTGCACTCTGGTTCCCGTAATTTTTTATGAATTTTAGTCCTTTTATTCTTTTTGGAAATTCCAGATGTAATTTTTCAATAATATCCCAGGTTTTATCTTTTGAACCGTCATCCACGGGATAAATATAACTATCAGGCGAAATTTTGCCGCGTTTAATGAGGTCATCCAGAACTTCAATGAGCCGCCGGCATGTTGATTCTATACATAATTCCTCGTTATAGCATGGAATTGTTATTGCTAGTTTAGGTGTTTGCATTATCCCCTTCTTTCTAATATCATGATTATACTATACTAATTTTATTTATTGCAAGGAATTGAAATGGTTGAGAAGAAGTTTATTTTGAATGCGGATGATTTTGGTTTATCACAGGCGCATAATCAGGCGGTTTTAGAGGGTTATATTAATGGTTTTTTGTCGAGTGCAAGCCTTTGTGCAAACGGGGCTGCATACGATAATGCTGTTCATGATATCTTGCCTGACTGTCCTAATCTCGGAATTGCCGCTCATTTAAATATTATGGAAGGCAGACCGCTTACTCATTGCCCTATGCTTACCAATATTGACGGAAAATTTAATTCAAGTTATTTGTATTTGATGGCAAACAGCAAAAAAGAAAAATTACTCAATCAGATTGAAAATGAATTCAGGGCGCAGATAGAAAAAATTTTAAAAGATGTCAAAATTGACCATCTGGATTCTCATGTTCATACACATGCAATTCCCGAAATTTTTAAAATTACATGTAAACTTGCTGATGAGTACGGGATTAAATTTGTAAGAACCCAGTTTGAAGAATTGTATTTCATTCCGAAAATTTTTAAACATTTGAATTTTAAATATCCGCCGAATCTTTTAAAAATTGCATTATTGCAGCATTATACAAGGATTAACAGAAAAGTTGTAAAGGAATATAATTTAGGTACAAATGATTATATAATCGGAGTCGGTTATACCGGTATGATGGATTCTGATGCTGTTGAATACGGATTGGAAGGTTTTGACAGGGATTGTATTGTTGAAGCTCTTATTCACCCTTGCAAATATTCGGATTCTACAGTTAACCAGCATTGTGTTGAATTTGAAATTACAAAAAATTTGCAGTTGAAAGATTCTATTATAAGACTCGGGTTTGATATAACAAATTATAAGAGTTTGAGTGTATGAGAAGAAAGCATATTACGGCAGTTTTATTGATATTTTTCTGCGTTGTATTTTCTGTTTTTACTTATTTTTATAATAATTCCAAAAATATTTTAAAAGTTTATTCGCCTGTCAAAATCGGAATTGATTTAAATAAAAACAGAATTGTAGATGCTGATGAAATTGTATGTGTTGATAATATTGAAAC
>CALUYV010000020.1 GCA_944325095.1 Candidatus Gastranaerophilales bacterium
ACAAATTATGCCATGAATTGTATGCATTCAAAACGGAGAAGGCGGGATTCGAACCCGCGGAGGACTTGCGCCCTCACAAATTTTCGAGATTTGCACCTTAAACCTCTCGGACACTTCTCCTTAATTTAACTTTCTTTCATTTTAACACACAAGAAAACTTAGTTGTTATTTATCCTGATTTTCTTATGCTAATTTAACATATCGTAATAAATTACTCCAGAATGCGCAATTAATATACAGGTTATATACTTTATATAAGTAAGGGGAATAATAGGGAAATATAGTATATGTTTGTACCAGTTAGACCACATATATATGCCAGACCATTTATTGCAGGGTGCGCACCTTTCATGCCGCGTCCTGTTATACCGCCGCCTATGCCGTTTTGGGGCGGATTTGGATGTCATTTTAGGCCGATGATGCCGGTTTTTCCTATGCCTGCTTTTACTATGCCTTTTTCTTTCGGTGTTCCGCCGTTTTTTAGCTGCGGAAATATCTTTATACAGAATATGATGGCAACTGCCGCAAAATTAGCCTATACCAACGCTCAGCGGGCTGCTGCTATGCAAAAATACAGAGAAAATTATAAATTCGGCACTCTTACTGCCAGAACTAATCAAACAAATTATACTCCGTATGTATATAATAATACTTACAATAACAATACATCATCTCTAAATTATACCCCTGCTGTTTCATCGCAAAACTACAAACCGGCAACTGTTTCCGGTTCAAATTCATCATTGTGGAGTAAAATGGGTTATTGTGCTTCATCAGGCATAAGGCTTGCCCGAACTGCTCTTTCCCGTGCTGTCGGATTTACGGGCTGGTGTGCCAGATATGTTAAAAATGCTATTGCAAGCTGCGGTTTAGGCTCTTATGTCAGCGGCGATGCGTATGAGATGATAGACATATTACGAAATAACAAAAACTTCAAAGAAATTCCTGCCCGCGGAGTTAATCCGAGAACTCTGCCGCCAGGGTGTATTCTTGTTTATGAAAGAGGAGTTTCTGGTTATAGTTCAAAATACGGACATACTGAAATTACAACAGGTGACGGACGCGCTGTATCAGACGGCATAACAAACAATATAAGAGGTAATATTACCGCAATATTTATGCCGGTTGCATAAAATCGTGCCCGGGGGGAATCAAACCCCCGGCCTTGAGCTTCGGAGACTCACGCTCTATTCGACTGAGCTACGGACACTTAAAACGGGTTTGTTCAACCCGTTTAAAATTTCTTAGTTAAAATAATTTGCGGCATTAATTTCTTGTCTTGCCGCTTCATTTGCTTCAAAGAACGGATATATTTTCATTCCGAGCATACCCGCAATGATTGAACTAGGGAAAATTTCAATTGCGTTGTTGATTTCGTTTACAGCACTGTTATAAAATCTTCTTGCTGCCGCAATATGTTCCTCAACTTCTGCATAAGTCTGCATTGCATTCATCATTGTTTGGTCAGATTTTAATTGCGGATAATTTTCAACATTAACCATCAATTGTCCCATTTTTGCAGCAATTTGATTATCTAAATCAATCTTTTTAGCAATTGTGTCCTGAGTTGAACGGATGCTTGATGCTTGAGAACGCAATTCCGTTATACTCTGGAACAATTCTCTTTCATGTTCCATAAATTTGTTAGCAATGGTTAAAATATTCGGAATCAGGCTGTATCTTTTATTCAATTGAACATCAATACCGCTCATTGCTTCTTTAACTTTATTTTTTAAAGTAATAAGTTTGCAATACATTCCATACAGACATAATGCCAGGATAACAGCAACGCCAAGTAAAATAAATGTTAATACCATAATTGTGAAATCTCCTTCGTTAATGTAAGTCATCTTAATAGCCTCTTGATTGTGTGTAATTCATTATAACATATTACCCGACTGTTTACAATCCATGCGGTGATTGATTTCTATAGTGATTCGCGGAAAATAACTTCAGACGGGTCTTTTCTGAGTTTTTTTGCAGGCAGTGCAGAATCTTCATAACCCAGTGCGAGAATATCTACAAGAACCTGTTTGTTATTGAGATTTAATCTGGATTTTATCTGTGCTGCATAAGTATCATCCAGATGTGTTAACTCATTTGAGGTTGCACCGACAACACAGCAGCCTATGCCTAATTCTTCTGATGCAAGTGTCATATAGGCAACGGCATAGGTTACTTGTTCAACACTTCTTAAAAGTGCGGTTTGTTCTCCAAGTGTAGAAGGATTCAATAACGGAGAAGAAACAATATTTTCCCGGGCGGCTTCATCCAGCCCTTTTTGTTCCAGCACTTTCCCGAAACGGGTTTTGCTCCAGCTGTCTAAATCTGCAACACAGCAGATTAAAACATCAGCGGTTTTTACCTGATTTTGTCCGCCGGAGGCTAAAGATAATAAATCTTTTGTTTCTTGATTTCTTACGGCAATGAATTTCCACGGCTGAACATTTACCCAGGAAGGCGCAAGCCTGCCGGCTTCCAGTATTTTATTTAAAATATCATCACTTATAGTTTTTCCGGAGTATTTTCTGACACTTTTCCTGTTTAGAATTGCATTCATTACCATAATATAATCTCCTTTTGCTTATTTTAAATACCGTTTTCTCCGCCGGTTACAATTGTGAAGTCTGTATCAGCACACATAAATGAACCCGGAGAATATACAAATTGTCTTGATTTTACTTCAGGCACTTCTTTTTTCAAATCTGCGTAATAATCTATGGTTACATATTTTGAATGTGCGATAAATTGAGAATGTGCAGAACGAAGAGTACCGGAGCATTTGACCACAATGCCTGCTTTTTCCAGTGCCGCTTTTAGTTCTTTTGCTTCTTCCGCATTGTCCGGAGATGACATAATACTTGCGGTATAAGTTTCTTTGCGCTCATCTGCCATTTGTCTGTAGATAAGCCGGTTTACAACTTCCTGAGTCATTTTAGGATCTAAAATCCAGTAACTTGTGTAGCCGTGTTTATTAGGTGCCCCCGGAAGCATTGCACTTTCAATATTATCTTTATCAAAATGTGTTGCAAGGGTTGCGTATTGTGTCATTTCATATACGGACATATCAGTTTTGATATATTTACTTGCAATAGTAATGATTTTAGGAATTTTTGCAATAGTTTCAGGTTTTTGCAATGTATCAAGCAAACCTCTCAAGAACCATTGCTGACGCTGGGTTCTTCCTATATCACCCAGTGCATCGTGTCTGAAACGCAAATATTCAACTACATCTTTGTCTGTAAGATGATGTTTTCCTTTAGAGATATTAATATGCAATTTTCCGGAATAATCGTTATAATGCATATTTTTTTCAACATAAATATCTACACCGCCGAGTGCTTTAACAATTTCTCTGACGGCATCATCATGAACCATAATATATCTGTCAATATGGATACCCAGAGTATCTTCTATTGTTTGTTTGGTCATTTCAACACCGCCTATTGCGTGTGCTGCATTGATTTTTTGCACCCCCATTCCTTTTGGCAGATAAACTTTACTGTCACGTGGAATAGTCAGAGTATTGACGGTTTTTGTCCTCGGGTCGATATTAACAATTATCATTGTATCTGTTCGTGTTCCTACCCACAAGTCAGAATCTGCCCCGTTTGAATCTACTCCCAAAAGCAGAATATTTTGTCTTTTCAAACCGAACGGCAGTGTAAATCCGGGTTCTTTTACATTGTTTCCTTTTGATATTTTTGATAAAAAGGCTGACATATAAGAATTTTCGCCGAATTTATCCTGCAGAAAATCTATGTTATTTGAAAATAACAAAATTGCAAATATTATGACAAAAAATACTATTGTCATCAATGTTAATATTTTTCTGAAAGAATTTGATTTTTTTATTCTGTAACTGGGGTAAGATGAAAAATGTACATCTTCTTTCCCTGTTGAGCGTCTACGTTTTTGTGTGTAGTTAGATACTCGTTTTCTATTATTTCTGTCTTGCATATTTAACATATCTCAAACTTTTAATCCTATTATAATCTCATTTTATAATAAAAGCACGGAATAGATATAGTATAAACTATGTATTTTAACAATACGGGGATAAATCTTTAAACAAAACCATCAAAACCTCTTGTAGCAAGTATTTTCGGGGTGCTGTATTATAAACCGCAATAATGGACGGATTTGTCTTTATATATTAAGTTTTGTAACGATATATACCCGCCCGTGAAATTTTGAAGTTTGTATATACTTTATATATACACGAGAGTTAAATAAGAGAATTGAGAGAGTAAATTATGGCTATTAAAAATTTAAAAAAACTGGATCAAAAATTAAGTGAAATATATCAAAACCAAATGACTACAGCAGTTGCACCGCAAGAACCATTTGTTGACAGATCAGAATTATTATTCCAGCAAATGAACTTCATTGCAAGTTACAATAAGCAGTTGCTGCACATTGCATAAAAGTTTTTTAACTCCAATTTTAATTTTTCCCCTACAAATTTTTCCCTGATTTCTTTGAAGTCAGGTTTTTTTTATTTATATTTCGTGCCGGCCTTCTATTGCTTTAGCGATAGTGATTTCATCTGCATATTCCAAATCTGCTCCGACCGGAAGCCCGAAAGCAATTCGTGAAACCTTTATCCCGAAAGGTTTAATTAGTTTTGTTAAATACAAACTGGTTGCTTCGCCTTCTACAGAAGGACTCAGCGCAAGTATAACTTCTTTGACTTCATCAGAAGTTAATCTGCCGAGTAATTCTTTTATTCTTATATCATCTGCACCTATTCCGTCCATAGGGGAAATTAAACCCTGCAAAACATGGTAAAGTCCTTTGTATTCGTTGGTTTTTTCGATTGCAATAAGGTCTTTTGTTTCCGCAACAACACAAATTACCGATCTGTCCCGTTGGGGAGAAGTACAGATTTCGCAAGGGCTTTGCGAAGAGAGATTGAAGCAAACCTCACAGGTGTGAGTGTTTTCTTTTGCTTCAATCACCGCTTTAGCAAAATTTTCAACATCCGTTTTAGGCATTCTGAGTAAATAAAATGCCATACGCTGAGCAGATTTTGGTCCTACAGAAGGAAATTTTTGAAACTGCTCGATTAATGCTGCAATTGATTTCGGGTAAATCATTAGAAATTAAGCCCCGGAATGCTGATTCCGCCTGTAATTTTCTTCATTTTTTCTGACATAATTTTTGAAGACTGTTCATTTGCCTGATTCATAGCAGAAGAAATTAAATCTTCAAGCATTTCAATAGTATCAGCATCTACTGCAGACGGATTTTCAGGATTGATTGCTTCCGGTGCAATTTTTATTGATTTAAATTTGCCCTGTCCGTTGCAGATTACTTTTACTGAGCCGTTTCCTGAAACTCCGGTAACTTCAAGTTCTTCCAATTCTTTTTGAACTTCAACTGCTTTGCTTTGTGCTTTTTGAACAGTTTTCATAATGTTCATTAAATTCATACCCATATTTTTTCTCCTTAGTCTGATATAATAACTTACTTTTCTTATAGCACAGTTTATTATACAATAAAAATATGGATAAGAAAACTTATTTACAAGAATCGGTCAAAAACGGGCGATTAATTCGCTGGAGTTTTATGCCATTGAAAGTTTATATTGCACCTATGAAGTTTTATACAAAACGCGGTCAGGATTCCAAATACAGAGCACTTGTGAAAAAAGCACTGGAAGAGTGGCATAAAGTTTCAAACGGTAAGGTTTCTTTTGTTGTTGTAGATAAATTAAATAACTCTAATATTGATATTGAATGGAAAAGAGTTGAACGGCAAGCTTTAGGTTATTGTTATTTTCATTATGACAAGGCAAATCGTTTGTATAGTGCAAATGTATCAATAGGTTTAACTGACGGGCTTGTTCACGCGGATTATATGGACGAAGGAGAGGTTTACCACACTATTCTGCATGAAATAGGGCACGCAATAGGACTCGGCCACAGTCCGTTCAAAAAAGATATAATGTACACTCCTCACCAAAAAGGTGTTTTGCATGTCGGGGATGGGGATAAACTTTCAGTCAACTGGCTCTATACTTTTCCGCAGGGAAAGACAGTTGCTGAAATTGCTTCTAAATACGGTGTCGGCGGGAGTGATTTAGATGAGGTTGTTGCAAAAATTATCGCTAAAGAAATAAAAACGGATTTTGAAAAAGTAAAAGATAATATAAAACCGGAACCTGAACGCAATTTGCTCGAAGAATCCGAAAGTATTGCAAATTTGAAAAAATATCATATGGCTCTTCAAAATATTCGGATTCCGGGTGAATTGACAGAACAAATACGCAAATTTCACAGGGATTCTAATTCATAGAATCAGGCATTTGTTAGAAAAGGTGCAATTAATTGCACCTTTATGTCTTATTAAAATTAAAGGGTTTGAAAGAATAATATGTAAAATTTCAAACCCTTTTTAAGAATTCAGATTAGATTATTGAAGTATCATAAATGATTTTAGCATTCTGCCTGTATCACTGTCTTCTGTTGAGATGACTTCAATATCTTTATAGTTAAGCGAAGTTGAACTTCCGCCGTCAAATGCCATTGCACGGTCAAGTTTCAATTCTTTGCATAATTTTTGAACTTCATACAAATCCATAGGATTTTCATCCGTAATAATTAAAATATGACATTCATCCGTGCCTTTTATTCCGATAATGGTTCTTGCTGTTTTATGCAATACTTTGGAAGATTCTCTAATAACTTCTCCTTTATCATTTTTAACAATAAACCCTTCTTCTTCCAGTCTGAGTTCAGGCAGAATTAACGGGCCTCCCTGTGCGGATGTTTCTGTTGCACAGCCGAAAGGAACTTCAGATTTATGTGATACGATAGCATATTCCCGTTTATTGCCGCATTCCATTACTCTGAATTCCGATCTGTTCAGAATTTTGTTCATGTTTTTTCTAAAATACGGATTTGCCAGCAGTGAACTGTTAAACATAGGATCACCGGATATCATTCTGTCTGTTACGATATATGATATTGTTTTGGCATTATTCGGATCGAAGTAGCCGGCATTTATTGTAAGACCGGAACGTCCTCTTATATGGGCTTCTCTATTAGTAATCAAATCTTCTGAAACTACGAATTTTATTTTCTTTTTAATTCGTTCCCCTTTTAAAATAATATGATAAACCCCGTTGTCTTTTGTCACGCTGATATCACCTAATGCAGATACCGGATTGATACAGGCAATAAATAAAAATACTGTAAATAATAGTTTTGTTAATTTTTTCATATTATAGATCCTTTAATTTGTAAAATACATTGATTGCATACATAAATGCTAATATTGGAAGTGTTGAAGTAATATATGGTGACAGAATACCTTTTTCTGCCAGCAAATCGAAGAAAGGAAGAGTAACATAATAGAGAAAAATCATACCGATAGCAATAATCATACCGATAAATTTTTGTTCACGCGGTTTGCTGAAACCTAACAGACACCCCAGAACAGCCATCAACAGACATACCATAGGCTGGGTAAATCGTTGGAGATACTTATTCAGCATACCGTTATACTCTTCGGTTAAATTTTCCTTTTTCAGAAGTTTAACATACCGCCTTAAATTTTTATTATTAATATCTCTGACTTTAACAGAAGAATAAGTTAATAATGTAAAAGCGTTTTTAGCAGGTTCGCCTTCTAAAATATCCATTTTATCAATATTATTTATTGTTTCAAATATACCTTCCGAAGAAATTTTGTAATCAACAACATTATGCAGTTCCCAGCGATTATCGTAGGCATAACCGTTTTCTGCGGTATAAATATGCGATAATTGGTGAACATCCTGATAAATATTGTCGGAAAAATCAAGTACAATAACACGGCGAAGTTCTCTGCCGTAAGATTTTGATACGACAACTGCCGTGCGCGGATGACCTTTTTGGTCTTTTTGGGTGTAAATGTATTGTGTTGAAATTACTTCTCCGCGGATTGCTCTCATTTTATCTTCTGCTTTTGATGTTAGTTTTCCTGCGATAAGGAAAGAACATATTGTAAAAATTACACCCAGAACAACAACAGGTGCAATAATCCTCGGAAATGACATTCCGACTGCTCTGAAAATTGTTAATTCCGAGTCTTTGCTTAATTTATCAAAAGTAAATAACGAGCCTAACAACAAACCTACAGGAAATGCTTTTTCCAAAATTTTCGGCAGTTCGCAAAGCAGAAGATATACGGCTGTTTTCAGTCCGTAATTTCCGGCAAGCGCACCTTTTATTATGTTCAAAAGCATTTCAGGCGCAACCCATACGATTGTGAATAACAAAATGGCAACAAGTGAAGCCAGCGTTACCTGCTTGAACATGTATCTGTCATATATTGTAATTTTAGGAAATTTAAAACTCATTATAAAGTGAAATCCTTTCCTAAATAGAATTCTTTAGCAACAGGATCAACCGCAACATCTTTGCTTCTTCCCTGTATTTTAATTTTACCGTCAAAGATAACATACGCCCTATCAGTAATTGACAGAGTCGCTTTCGGGTTATGGTCTGTGATTAAAACTCCAAGCCCTTTATCTTCAGAGAGTTTTCTGATATTTTCTTTAATTTCGCCTATAGCAATAGGGTCAATACCGGTAAACGGTTCATCAAGCAGTATAAAATCAGGACTTGCGGCAAGTGCTCTTGCAAGTTCAACCCTTCTTCTTTCTCCGCCTGATAATGAAATTGCAGAGGCTTTTCTTAATCTGGCAACTCCGAATTCTGCAAGCAGTTCTTCCAGTTTCGATTTTTTTTCATCCTCCGTTAATTTTGAATTCATTTCCAAAACTAATTTTATATTGTCTTCAACGGATAAAGTTCTGAAACTGGAGGCTTCTTGCGGCAGATATCCTATGCCGGCTCTTGATCTTTTATGCATCGGCCAGTTAGTAATTTCTGTTCCGTCAATTTTAACTGTTCCGGAATTTGGCTTGACAAGTCCGACAATCATATAAAAAGTCGTGGTTTTTCCGGCTCCGTTAGGGCCGAGCAGACCTACAACTTCACCTTTATTTATTTCAAAAGAAATATCCGATACAACACTTCTTTCCCCGTATATCTTAACTAAATTATTAGCCTCAATTTTCATCTTATCCCCTTCTAACTATAACAAACATTTTACTCAAAACACGGCGGAAATGCAAACCGGTTACGGGGATTTTTGGGGGCTGAAATGTAAAGTTATGTAAAGAGGAAACCGAAATCATGTTATTATTTAGGATATCTTGGGTATATATTAAGTAAATAAACCATTTTCTTTTTCTTTATTTTCTCCTACACACAAACCTTTTACCGAAAAGCCGATTTATGCGGCTATTTTTATTGCAAAAAAAAGAACCCGTTAAAGGGTTCTTTTTTTATTTTTTAAATTTCAATTAAACAGCCTTGCGAACCTTGCCTGCTTTCAAGCAAGAAGTGCAGACTCTGATTTTCTTTGTAGCACCGTTAACAACAGCCTTAACAGTCTGTAAGTTAGGTTCTTGTGTGTGAACAATCTGCTTATGAGAAAATGTTAATTTCGCTGCTTTAATCGGGGCTTTGCCACAAATTTCACAATGTTTTGCCATGACTTTATTTCCTTTTCTAGTATTATTCGACTAATATCTTATATGATATATAAAAAATACTTTTTTGCAAGGGCATGTTAAATTTAATTACAATAAAACTATTTTATGCTATACTAAAACACATGGAAAATGAGAATAAAATTAAAATCGGACTTATCGGGCTGGGAACAGTCGGCAGCGGTGTGTATAAGACACTGCAAAACTTTGATAATATTGAAATAGTAAAAATTGCGGTCAGAAATAAGAATAAAAAACGCAATATTGAAGGGCTTGATGAAAGTATCATAACGGAAGATCCTTATGAAATCGTCAATAATCCCGAAATCCAGATTGTTGCCGAATTAATCGGCGGTTTGGAGCCGGCATTTGATTTAATAGAAACCGCAATTAAAAACGGCAAGCATATAGTGACTGCTAATAAAGAACTTCTTGCCAAACACGGAGAGGAACTTTTCAAATTTGCCGAGGCAAATAATAAAGTTGTGTTATATGAAGCAGCAATTGCAGGCGGTATTCCGCTTATTATGCCTATCAAAACAATTCTTGCCGGAAATAAAATCAGCAAGATAAAGGCTATCCTTAACGGAACAACAAATTATATTCTAACAAAAATGGATATGCAGGGTGCTTCTTATGAATCAGTTTTGAAAGAGGCACAGGAACTCGGTTATGCCGAGGCTGACCCGACGGGAGATGTTGAGGGTTATGATGCGGCATACAAGATTACGACTCTTGCTACCATTGCTTTTGGAAAACGCATTAAAATTGAAAATGTTTATCGTGAAGGAATTACTAAAATTCGTGCGCAAGACATGCAGGCTGCAAATGAAATGGGTTATAAAATCAAATTAATTGCTTCTGCGGAGTTAAATTCAGACGGCAAGGCTGATGTCAGGGTTCATCCTATGCTTGTTCCGTTATCGCAGACACTTGCGCATATCAACTATGTTACGAATGCTGTAAGTTTATCCGGACATCCTGTCGGTGATGTGACATTATCAGGCCCGGGTGCAGGGGAATTTCCGACAGCGAGTTCTGTAGTCGGTGATATTCTTGCAATAGCATCCGAAATCGGAAAAACTGATTACCTTTTACCGATGATGAGATGCCATCACAGTGAAAATGCTCAAATGATAGATATATCAGAAACCGAAAATAAATATTATTTGTCAATTACCGCTCAAAACAGTATAGGTGTAATAGGCAGAATCGGTAAAGCCTGCGAAGAAAATAACATCAGTCTTGCAAGTATTGTCCAGAAAGAAGTTTTAAGCGGCAATGCTGCAATAATCACTGTTATTACGGAAATCTGTAAAGAAAAAAATATGCAAAACGTTATTAATATCTTAAATAACGATAAAGCAATCACAAAAGTAAACAGTTTGATAAGAGTTCAAATATAACTTATTTATAACAACAAAACAACAGGGGCAGGATTTCATCCTGCCCCTGTTGTTAATAAAATAAACTTAATCTAATGTAAAGATTATTTTAAAAATACCCCAAAGGTTATGTTTGTGCTAATATAGGAATAAGAAGTAAATCAGACACCGGAGGATAAAGGGTTGACACAACAAAATATGTTTGATCACGGAAAAATTGTTCCAGTTAATATAAGAGAAGAAATGAAGCGGTCATATATAGATTATGCTATGAGTGTAATTGTCGGACGTGCGCTGCCTGATGTCAGGGATGGCTTGAAACCGGTTCACAGACGTATCTTATATGCGATGAATGAATTGGGAATGTATCCGGATAAACCCTTCAGAAAATGTGCCAGAATTGTCGGTGAAGTTCTCGGTAAATACCACCCTCACGGTGACAGTTCTGTTTATGAAGCACTTGTGCGTATGGCGCAGGACTTTTCAACCAGATATTTAATGGTTGACGGGCACGGAAATTTCGGTTCTGTTGACGGCGACGGGGCTGCTGCAATGCGTTATACAGAGGCTCGTATGCATAAAATTACCCAGTCAATGCTTGCTGATATTGACTGTGAAACTGTTGAATTTGAACCGAACTTTGACGGTTCTCTTCAAGAGCCGTCTGTTTTGCCTGTCAGACTTCCTATGCTTTTATTAAACGGAGTTTCGGGTATTGCAGTCGGTATGGCGACAAATATTCCGCCTCATAACCTTGCGGAAGTCGTTGACGGTACTATTGCGCTGATTGATAATCCTAAAATTACCATTCCTGAACTTATGGAATATATAAAAGGGCCGGATTTTCCTACTGCTGCAACAATTATCGGTTTGAACGACATTAAGCAGGCTTATGAAACAGGCAGAGGCTCTATAAAGATGTCTGCTGTTTCCGGTTTTGAAGAAATCTCCGGCGGGGCAGGCAGGCAGACAAGAACAGCAATTGTCGTAACGGAAATTCCTTATCAGGTAAATAAAGCGCAGTTGATTGAAAAAATTGCAGACCTTGTTAAAGACCAGAAAATTACAGGTATCTCTGATATTCGTGATGAATCAGACAGGGACGGAATGAGAATTGTTATTGAACTAAAACGGGATGCAAAACCTGATGTTGTCCGCAACAATTTATATAAATACACTCAATTATCTACTACATTCGGTGTTAATATGGTTGCTCTGTGCGGTAAACAGCCGAGATTGATGAACCTGTATGAAGTGCTAAATGAGTTTGTTGAACACAGAATTGAAATTGTTACAAGAAGAACCATTTTCTTCCTCAAAAAAGCAAAAATAAGAGCACATATATTAGCAGGTTTAATTATTGCGCTGGGTTCAATTGATGAAGTCATCGAATTGATTAAAACTTCAAAGACTGCTGATATAGCAAGAGAAAGTTTGATGAGCAGATTCGGGCTTGATGTTGATCAGGCAAATGCTATTCTGGAAATGCAGTTAAGACGCTTGACAGGACTTGAACAAGACAAAGTTAAAGCAGAATACGAAGAACTCTTAAAGAAAATTGCCGAATATGAGTCTATTCTTGCAAGCCGTCAAAAAGTCCTTGATATTATTAAAACCGAACTGCTTGAAGATAAAGAAAAATACGGTGATGACAGAAAAACTCAAATTCTGCCGGAGCAGGGTGAAGTTACAATAGAAGATTTGACACCAAATACTCCGATGGCAGTATTTATAACACATCAAGGTTATTTAAAAAGAATTTCATTAGATACTTTTGAGCGTCAAAACAGAGCGACCAGAGGTAAATCCGGCATTAAGACAAAAGAAGATGATGATATTCAGCATTTCTTTACGGCAATGATGCATGATAAAGTTCTGTTCTTCTCATCAAAAGGTACTGTTTACAGTTTGAATGTCTATGATTTCCCTGAAGGCGGCCGTCAGTCAAAAGGATTGCCTATTGTGAATGTTCTTCCTATTGCACAGGATGAAACAATTACGGCAGTTGTGCCGGTCAGCACATTCTCTAAAGATTTGAATTTGATAATGCTGACTAAGAAAGGCAATATCAAACGCATTGAACTTGATAATTTTGCAAATATAAGACGAAGCGGAATTATTGCGATAGGTTTGGATGAAGGCGACAGTTTGTGCTGGGTAAAACTTGCAACAGCAAGAGATGAAATCATTATCGGAACTTCATGCGGTATGGCAATCAGATTCCCTATTCAGGATTTAAGACCGCTCGGCAGAAGTGCAAGGGGTGTGATTTCAATGAAATTGCGTACCGGTGATGAAATTGTCGGGTGCGATATTGTTCCTCAAGATTATGATGCTGATTTACTTGTTGTCACATCAGACGGTTTCGGTAAGAGAACTAAACTTTCTGAATTCAGAACACAAAACAGAGGCGGCATCGGTTTGATTGCAACCAAATTCAAAACAAGTGCTTCAAGACTTGTAGCCTTGACTATTGTGAGAGATTCTGATGATATAATGCTTGTAACTGCAAACGGCGTTGTAACAAGATTAAATGCGGGTTCAATTTCCCGTCAGGGCCGCCCTGCAACAGGTGTTCGAGCACAAAATCTTAACGAAAATGATGTTGTATGCTCTGTTAATAAAATTATTAATCCTGATGAAGACGATGTTACTATCAAAACAAAACCTGCGGAAACGGTAGAAACGGAAGATTCTTCCATTCAGCAGACCAGTTTGCTTGAAGAAGATAAATCAGAATAGAATATAGCGGAAATATAGGGTTATAAATTGAAAAATTTTATCAAAATAGCATTTATTTTGGCATTTTTAGTTATCTCCTGCCCCGTTTTTTCAACGGAATATTATGTTGTGTATAATCTGGATAAAATTTTTAAACAAACAAGACCTGAACAATCAAATGCCACCTGTTTCTTTTATCATGGGAACAAGTATAAATGTATTTGCAACGAATGTAATAATTTAAAAATCTGGACATCCGGCGATATTACTAATATTAAAGGGTTTTCGGTTGACAGAATATACGGAATTATTGAAGATTGCAAATAATTTATTTACGCAAAAAAGACTTTATGATAGGATTAAAAAGAGTCAGAATAAGAAGGAGAGAAAAATGGCCGATGCAAAAATTTTAGCAACAATAGACAGAACTGATACCGAACAATTACAAATTTCAATCAGCGAATATAAAGGTAAAAGTTATTTAAATATGCGTATATTTTATACAACAGATGACGGTGCAACATGGCTTCCGACCAAAAAAGGAGTAACATTTACTCCGGATCAGATTGATATCTTAACAGATGCAATCGAGGCTGCAAAACAAGAATTTATGGCAGAGGAAATGGAAGCCTAAGATATAAATAATTTTCATATATAAAAAAGAGTTTCAGATTCTGAAACTCTTTTTTATATTAGCTGGGGACAGATTCGAACTGTCGACCTTTCGGGTATGAGCCGAACGCTCTCACCAACTGAGCTACCCAGCCATGTATCGGTTTTCTTGCTCAAATTGTGTAATCATTCTCACACAAATATAAAATTTTTTCAAGTAGTTTTAATCATTTTGGCTTGACAAATTTTTCCGGTAGTTTTAATATTTTATTTGTTAGGGTGACCTTACAAATAAGGAGGTAATATGAGAATTGGTGCAATTGCACAATATAATTATATTATGGCAGGCAGCAATTTGAGAAAGTCTGTAACTTTTTCATCTTATCAAAATCTAACTCCGGAACAAATTGAAGAAAGTATTGATTTAAAAGTTTTTAAACATCATATATATGAGTATAAAAAAGGAATAAGACATTTGATTTTGACGACCGAAAAAGCAAAACACAAAAACACAATCGAAAAACGGCTGGAACATGAAAAAATCCCGTTTATTATTAATGAAGTGGATGGCAATGTTATAAATGTCTTTTTTGGAGATGAACCATGTGTTAATGTTGTTAAAACCTTCAATCCAAAATTAAATAAACTTTCTCCGGAACAGGATTTCATGCTTGGAATTATGCTCGGCTATGACAGGGTAAAACAGTGCAGCAGATATCTGAAAATGAAAGAAAAAGAAAGGAAGATATTAGTTTAAAATTTAAACCCCCTGAAGATTTAATTATTCAGGGGGTTTGTTCTGATTATTTTTTTCAGGTATCAGTTATCGTTTTGCGGTTGTTTTAATTATATGCCAGCCGAATTGTGTTCCGACAGGATCTGATATTTCGCCGACTTTTAAGTCAAATGCTGTATCAGCAAACTGCTGTACCATTTGTTTTCTGTTAAAATATCCGAGGTCGCCGCCTTTTTGTCCTGACGGGCAGAGTGAATATTTCTGTGCAGCTTCTTCAAATGTTATATTACCGCTTTCGATATCTTTTTTGATTTTTACTGCTTCTTTACGGGTTTTGACAAGAACATGACTTGCCCTGACTTCATATACATCAACATTAGGGCTCAAAAATTTTTCAAGAGCACCTGATGCAAAAACACCTGTTCCCATAAAAAATACTGCTGCAGTTAAAAATAATTTTATTATGTTTTTCATTTTCCCTCCTATTTTTAAATATTAAACCATAAAAAAGTTTAAAGTTGTATTGTTCTTAGAACTAAATAATATCTGAAATCTCCCCAATATACAATCAGTGAAATAAAATTATTATCTAAATCCGACGCTTCAAGATATGTGTCCGGAATTACACGCCGTTTCGAACTTTTGAAGGTTTTGCCGACAAATCTGAGGGCTTTTTCTCGGATTAATTGTACTTTTGTCATTTTTACCTGCGGCAAGTTATTTTTATAGAAATCTAAAGGTACAACATCCTGTTTGTAGCATGGAACAATATATTTTACTCTGCCTGCTTCTTTAAAAAGAATAAACCATTTCCCTTCGTGTTCTCTTGGAGTGAGAAGATAATATCCCGGTTCAATGGTGATTGTTTTAAAGTATAACGGAGCGGTAAGCCTGAATAAAGGATACGGCGACCAGGTAGAATTCATTGTATCCTGATATTCTCCCGGATCAATATTGTGGACATATTTAAAATCCGGAACAGGCATTTCTCTATACTGTTCTTCAATATCCAAATCCCATGGGAATTCATCATCTTCCAACTCTTCTTTATCAAGGTCGGCGGGATAGGTTGCTTCCTTCGGGGGTTTTGGTTTTTTGGCAGCATAGCACGGGGCTGTAATACTGAATATGCCGAATAGTATAATAAGTATGCTTGCCAGAAACTTTTTCATAATATAATTTTAATATTTTTTCTCCGAAAATCAATTATTTAATGGTTAATAATTAAAATTATTACATAAAAAAAATATCTCCGCAGGAGATATTTGATTAAAGTAGTAAACAAAAGGAAAGGTAATAAATCTTTTTTATTGAGAAATTATTTTTTAGAAAAAATGCTTTTTAATGAATTATCTTCATCTTTCTTTTCTTTAGAAGATTTATTTACATGAAGAGATTCATTATAGAACGGATTAGAGCCGTTTTTATCAGTTGCTGTTGAGGCTGCAAAAATACTCATAAAATGAGAAGCATGGCTTGTTTCTGCTGCTTTTTGTGTTTCTGTAACAACTTCATTTGCGGCAGGAAGAACTTTTCCGTCCATTTTTTTTGTCATTGCTGCCTGAGAATTTAAGTATTGAATAGAGGTTAATGTATCCTGATTAAACTGGAATTGAAGAGTGTTATTCATTGCAATCTGTTTTTGAACCTCAGAATTAATTTTACCCTGATATAAATCAATGCCCAGTTCTACAGGTTTTGTGTTGGTATTAACATTTTGAATATTTGCAGAATTTGTATAGCGGGAATTTTTTTGAGCGGCACGACGTAAAATTTCGTTAGATACATCTTTTAAAATAGAAGTATCGATGCCGTGTTTGTATAGTGAATTGTAATTAACATTTAAACTCATATACCGTATCCCTTTGTTTCCTTACAAATATATATTCGGCATATCCGGTTCAAAACTTTAAAAATATAGAGGTTATTGTTAACTTTTCTTAATATTTAAAATTCAGGATTTCCGATTATTATATAATGTAGAAAAAGGGAGATTGTATGAATTTGGAAAATCTAAGAAAAGTTGATAGTCAGGTTGCAGAGCAAATTGATTTAGAATTAAAAAGACAGCAGGAAAATATAGAACTTATTGCAAGTGAAAACTTTACATCTTTAGCGGTTATGGAAGCCTGTGGAAGTGTTTTAACAAATAAATATGCCGAAGGAAAGCCGCATAAGAGATATTACAACGGCTGCGAGCATATTGATGTAATTGAAGAAATTGCTCAAAAAAGAGCGTGTGAATTATTCGGAATGGAACATGCAAATGTTCAGCCTCATAGCGGCGCACAGGCCAATATGGCAGTGTTTATGGCTGTTTTGAAGCCGGGCGATAAAGTTTTGAGTATGGATTTATCAAACGGCGGGCACCTGTCCCACGGGTCGCCTGTTAATTTTTCCGGCTTGTATTTTGATGTTGCCGGCTACGGTATTAACGAAAACGGCGAAATTGATTATGAAAATGTCCGCAAGATGGCTCTTGAGCATAAGCCGAAACTTATAATCTGCGGGGCAAGCAATTATTCTAAAATAATTGATTTTAAAAAGTTCAGAGAAATTGCCGATGAAGCAGGTGCGCTTTTGCTTGCGGATATTGCGCATATAGCAGGGCTTGTGGCAGCCGGCATACATCCGTCGCCTGCACCATATTGTGATTTTGTAACAACAACAACTCACAAATCTTTAAGAGGTCCTCGAGGCGGAATTATTATGTGCAAGGAAAAATATGCCAAAGATATTGATAAAGCAGTATTCCCGGGCTTGCAGGGCGGACCTTTGGAACATATTATTGCAGGAAAAGCGGTTGCATTATTAGAGGCTATGCAGCCTGAATTCAAAGAATATGCAAAACAGATTGTTAAAAATGCAAAAGCCCTTGCGCAGGGTTTGCTTGATGAAGGGCTTGATATTGTCGGAGGGATGACGGAAAATCATTTAATGACGCTTGATTTGAGAAAAACCGGCAAAACAGGCAAAGATATGGCAAATGTTCTTGAACGGGTAGGGATTACGGCAAATAAAAACACTGTTCCGAATGACCCGCAGAGTCCTTTTGTTACAAGCGGAATAAGACTCGGAACTCCGGCTGTTACAACAAGGGGCTTTAAAGAAGAAGATATGCACAAAGTTGCAAAAATTATTGCGTCTGCAATATATTCGTCAGATAATGAAAATGTACTGGCAGATTTGCGCAAAGATTCACTTGAGTTATGCAAAAAACATCCGCTGTACAGTTAATAAAGGAGAAAGATTATAATTATCAAGTTAGCACATTCGCATATAATCGGAACAATAATAGCCTATATTTTCGGGGTATTTCTTGTTCCTATGGTTATAAATTTTTCTAAAAAAGAGGGGCTTGTTGATGTTCCGAATGAAAGAAAAATTCACACCAAACCAATCTCGAGAATAGGCGGTGTTGCTATCTGGATAAGTACAATGCTGACTTTTTTGTGCCTTGTTCTTTTAAGTTATTATCCGTACGGCAAACTTATGTCAGGAATCCTTCTGGGCGGTTCTTTAATGTTCTTGCTGGGGCTGGTTGATGATGTTTACGGACTCGGGGCAAAATTTAAACTGGTTATGCAGATTGCTATAGCAACCGTTGCGTATTTGCTGGGCGTGCAGATTAACAGTGTTCCGTTTTTTGGCGGAATGGATCTGGGTTTATTGTCATATCCTATTACACTTTTATGGATTGTCGGAATTTCAAATGCCGTTAACTTTATAGACGGGGTGGACGGGCTTGCTGGTTCTGTTATAACGGTGAATGCCGTGACACTTGCAATACTTGCAATTACGCTCAATCCGCCGAATCCAATCAGTGCCTTAATCGGGTTTATCCTTGCCGGTGCAATGCTGGCGTTTTTGACATTTAATTTCAATCCTGCCAAAATTTTTATGGGCGACAGCGGAGCATTATTTTCCGGATTTTTGCTTGCCGCAATTTCGATAACAGGTGTTATGAAAGTGGCAACAGTTGCAATACTTCTCCCGTTTGTTGTTCTTGCTGTTCCTATAATTGATATTACTTATTCAAGTTTAAGAAGAATCTGTAAAGGAACATCTCCGTTTGTTGCCGATGCAGAACATATCCACCACAAACTTTTGCATGCCGGATTTTCACAAAAGAAAACCGTTATGATTATGACATCTGTGGCAATATTATCCGGTGCGCTGGCATGTTTATTTGCAAAGCATAATGCTATAAAATATGATTTATTTCTTACTCTGGCCATTGTCGGTGTTATGTTTTTATTAAATTTATTCAGGGTATTGACAAAGAAGTAATAATAAGCTATAATTAATCTATTAAAATGAAAATCTGATTACTCAGTTTTGGGCATGTTTTTTGTTTGAAATATTTAAGTGTAGATTTTCACATAGACACAGCATTCGAATAAGTAAAATTGTTCTATGGCAGACAGTTTTATAAAGTAGAAGGGTTAAGATTATGAAAACACATGCTATTCACAATCACGAAAGCAGCCGTACTATAATTGTACCATTGGCACAGGGTGTCGCAATCGGTGCTGCTGCAGGTGCTGCGGGCAAATATTTAATTCCGCTCACGGCTGAAGAAAAAAATAGTGATGAGTACATTAAAATTTCAAACAAAGTTCAAGAGCAGAAAAATGAATTTAATTTCAGAACTCAAAAATATATTGATCATCTGAAAAACAAAGAAAAACATTCGCTGGCAGAAGATGAATTTATAAAAATGTTTGATGGTGCTAAAGATGGCGAAAGAATTAAACGCGGTAAAATCAGAACTGCCATAAATAATATAATGGAAAAAAATCCGAATGAACTGCTGGAATTTAAGAGAATCTGCAAAAATTCATCAGATGTTGCAGAACAGACAGCAAAGCAGTTTATGGGTGCATATAATTTGATAACAAAACACATAAGACCGATTTCGTTCTTTGTTGCGGCAGGAGCGGTTATCGGGGCTTTTGTGGCATTGATTAACGATGCATTAAAGGTTAAAATTAATTAAGGTTAGAGTGTAAAAAATTAAGAAAGAGAAAATTTTTATTGAGTCCAATATTTTAAGGCAAGTTAAAGCGAACTTGCCGTTTATTTTGCTTTTTTGATATATGAAATATTTTCATGATAAAATATGCTTGTTATAAAGGAGAGCATATTGAAACTGTCAGAAAAATTAGCCGTTTTTAAGGGTGATTTATTTGGTGCCGTGATAGCGGTTATAATTGCATTTCCTCAAGCCTTAGCATTTGGTGTGGCATCCGGTTTGGGGGCATCTGCCGGTATTTGGGGCGCAATAATTTTATCTTTCTTTGCCGGTATTTTGGGATGTAATCTTCCTATAGTTTCAGGCCCGACCGGACCTACGGCAATTATTGCCGCAATAGTTGTTGCAAGTACAGGCGGAAATATTTTAAATGTTGTTTCTGTTCTTTTACTGGCGGCAATTTTCCAGATTTTAATTTCGCTGACAGAAATTCCGCGTATGATTAAGTATGTTCCTTATCCCGTTATTTCAGGATTTTTATCGGGTATAGGATTAATTATTATTATTTTGCAACTGTCGCCTTTGCTCGGCGGCGAAACATACTCTTCTACCATTAAGGCTATATTATCGTATCCTGACCTGTTGCGGAATATAAATCTGCAGACGTTGGTACTTGGGATTTCAACACTTGGAATACTGTTTTTTACCCCTAAGATTATAACTAAATATATACCTTCCCAGCTTCTGGCACTTATTATTATGACAGGGGTTTCGTATTATCTGGGGTTTGATGTCGAGAAGGTTGCCGGTGTTACATTTAGTGTGCCTCATACTTTTATGCCGGCTTATTCAATAGAGATAATAACGAAATATATTCCGCTTGCATTAACTCTTGCTTTTATTGCAACAAGTGAAAGTTTGTTAACAGGAATTATTATGGATTCATTAACAAAGGTTAAACACAATTCAAAACGGCTGGTGTTTTCGCAGGGTATCGGGAATTTATTTTGCGCTTTGACAGGCTCTATGTACGGAACAGCCGCTACTATGCGAAGTGTTGCTGCTGTTAAAACCGGTGCAACAACCAAAACTGCCGCAATTCTTTCATCACTGATTATGGCAGTTGTTTTGTTCAAGTTTACCGGCTTTATATCACAAATTCCGATTTGCGTGCTTGCTGCAATTTTGATTAAAATCGGATATGACATTCTGGATTTAAAGGTTCTTAAAGTGTTAAAATATGCTCCCCGGGATGATTTGTATGTTTTAATTGCAGTGCTCGGGTTAACGGTATTTTATAATTTAATATTTGCACTCGGAGCGGGAATTGTTCTTGCTGCGCTTTTGTATGCAAAAAGAGTTGCAGATAATACTCAAATAAAAACAAATACTTATAACCCTTCCGATTACAGTCCGTTAGAAACAAAAGTTGAAAGAGATTCGCATTATAAAATAAGAATTTTGCATATAGACGGGCAATTTTTCTTCGGCTCAATAACACAAATTGTATCTCATTTTGATGAGTTGTTAGAAACAGAATATATTATTCTTAACTATTCTTCAAATTCCGAACTGGATATGTCGGCAATATTTGCACTGGAAGATATTATAGTCAGACTGCAGGCGCAAAGAATTAAACTTTATCTTGTTGTTGCAAATGAAAAAGTCTTTAAGCAGATTCAATCTCTGGATATTATGCCTCAAATAGGTGCAGACTGTTTATTCAGCGATGAAACTGCCGCTATAAATCAGGCAATAACCAATACACATCTTGAAAAAATTATTGAATAGAAATTATATTTTGTAACAAATGGCATATAAATTAAATTGGATATAAAATATTACTATGTTTTATTTTGAAAATCTTGACGGGAAAAAAATACTAAAATCCGATTATATAAAAGAAGCAAATGCGTTTTTTACGACAAGAGATATATGTATTTGTGACAAAAATATGCCGCCCTATGGTACGATTGAAAATTCGGAAGAAACAAAACAAATTTCAGAAAATAAGAAACTTATCTGTAATTATTTAAAAATCGAAGAAAGAAATTTTCTTTCTCCGCTGCAGACACATAGCGAAAATATTGCACTTGCCCGAAAAGATGTTTTGGAATATCCGGATACTGATGCTTTGATATTAATAGATAAATCTTTAGGGATTTTTTTGAATTTTGCAGATTGTACTCCGATAATTTTATATGATGAAAAACAAAATACCGGAGCGGTTGCACATGCAGGATGGCGGGGCACGGCACAAAAAATAGCGGTCAAAACCGTTTGGGAAATGGCGAAAAAATACGGTTCAAAACCGGAAGATATTATTGCTGTTATAGGGCCTGCAATAGGTTTTTGCTGTTATAATGTCGGACAGGAAGTTTATGAACAGTTATCCGTGACTGTTTCTGTTTTTGATAAACTATTTGAAATTCGTCAGGGAAATATATATGTTGATTTAAAAAACATAAACCGGCAGCAGTTAGTTGAAGCCGGTGTTAAAAAAATAGATGTCTGTCCGTATTGTACAATACATAATAATGATTACTTTTTCTCATACAGAAATGAAAATAAGACAACAAAACGGCATAGTGCTGTTTTGTGTTTGAAATAAAAGGAGTTTAAATGTCTGAGATAACAATTGGAAAAACTTATAAACATTACAAGGGAAATATATATAAAGTTATTGCACTTGCAAAACATTCGGAAACACTTGAGGATATGGTTGTCTATCAATCAGTAAAAACAAATGAAATCTGGGTGCGCCCGAAAAAGATGTGGAGCGAAATTGTTGATGATAAAGGGACTTTGAGATTCACTCCGGTATAATTTACGCGGGAGTTTTACATTTTGTAAACATAATAACAATCGGATTAAAGATTTTGAAAAAGATAGCCGAAAATAACTTTGTTACAATATAAGATTAGTTTGTAATTTATGCTAAAATGACACAAGAGGGCTTTATGGTTGATAGATTAGACAGTATAGATTTTGATATTCCTGATAATCTGCTGGATGAAATTCAGCATAATATAGAACATATTATTCGGACATTTGATGTTCCTGAGGAAAATAAAATGGAAGTTATTAAGCAGATTAATTATATCTATACGAGAACAAAATATCTTTCCGTAACCGATAACCTTACCGGTTTAGCAAACCGCAGAAATTTTGAAAGCGCATTTGAAAAAGAATTTCTCCGTGCTGTAAGATACAATAGCAAATTTACTCTTGTAATGTTTGATATAGATCATTTTAAAAACATAAACGATACATTCGGGCATCCTTGCGGAGATTTTGTTCTGCGCCAGATTGCCAATTCCGCTCTGCAGACTTTTAGAAAAACCGATACGGTTTTTCGTTTCGGCGGAGAAGAGTTTGTTGTTATACTGACAGAAACTGATATCAAGCAGGCAATAATTCCGCTGGAAAGATTCAGAAAAACAGTTGAAACTCTGGGGTTAACATATCAGGATAAAGAAGTTGAAGTTACCGTGAGTATAGGTGCATGTCAATTCTCGCCTGATATGAAAACAAAAGAAGAATTTTTGCAAAAAGTTGATGAAACTTTGTATAAAGCAAAAAATTCCGGCAGAAACAGAACTATTCTTTGTGATTTCCCCGAAGGTTCATAACTTCTTGAAATTTCAGCCATCCAAGCATTACATGCTGCACATTATCCATTCTTATAACACTTGCGTTAGGAGATGCTTCAGGCCGCACCCAATTTGCTGAGTTTGGCAGTCCGCCTGCCTGTTCGCCGGTTTTGACCTGAACTTTATTCAAAAATAAACACCCTATTGATAATGATTTATAAATAAGTTCTTTTAAATCTTCATTATCTACGCAAAAATAACTTGCCGCAAGACCTTCCATAATGGCGCCGATACTTCCGGGCATGATATTTTCCTGAAATGCGCCGAAATAACTGTTGTTTTTGTTGGTAATTTGTTTGCCTATCATTGGAATGAGCATCTGTTCAATATAATCTGTTAAAAGTTTTCTTTCATCTCCTTCGACAGTACAGGTTTTGAACAGTTTTTCTATTGCCATAACAGACCAGTAATCAAACGGAATTTCCATCTGGAGTTCTTTTCGGGACTTTGCAAGATATAAAAGTCCCCGTTTTGCTCCGTGCAGCCATTTTGTACAAGGATCGATTTCATAAAGGTGAAGAAGTCCGAATGCGGCTTCTCCTGTATAATATACCGCTTCCGCTTTTTTATTGATTTCTTTCTTTTCCAGATCATAATATGCATATACTCCGCCTTCTTTAGCCTGCATAGCAATAATAAATTCTCCCAGACCGCGCAGTATATCAAGCGAAACTTTTTTTTCTTGATATAAGTTAGATAATGCGGCAAGTGCAATTCCTGCAGCACCTGTTTTGGCAATAGGCATTTTTATTTGTTCTTCTTGAGGGTAAGAAATAACAATATAGCGGGTTTCTCCGAATTTTTTAATATATCTTTCTACAAAATATTCGGCTGCCAGATGCCGTCCCGCTTTATATGTATGCGGATAGCCGGCTTTTTCGTACATGTACATGGCATATAAAATACCGGCATGACGGAGCGAATTGTATATTTTGTTATTATATTTAATCTCCGGGTCAACATTTTTTCTATATTTAAACCTGCCGCTTTTTAGAATATTCCGCCCTATATAATCCATTGACAGGTTTATTTCATCAGAATACGGCAGAGTGTTAAGCGGAGTTCCGCCGGCTTTTTTGTTTTCTTTTGCAATAAATACAGCAAGAAAAAAAACCAGTGAAATAAATATTGCGGGAATATATATTGCCGGTGATGAAATATCTAACATACTCTGATTATAGCAAAGTATATTAAAATAATAATAAAACATTTGTAGGATTTTTATATAAAAAACAGGCCTTCCGGTTTGAAGGTCTGTTTTTTAGTTTGTTATTCAAAATGTTATTATTTTTTCTTTGCTGTTTCTTTTTTTGCTTTGCTTGCCTGTCCGGCTGTTGCAGCATCCATTTGTTTGGTTAATTTTTTCTGGATAACTTCAGGATTATATTGTTCATCCATATATTCAATTTTTGCATTTTTCTTAGCGGCAACAATTAAATCATCCAGTGCTTTAATTTGTTTTTCCATAACGAGATGATCTTTTATGCCGGTTTTTGCTTTTTCAAAAGGAGTAACGCCTGCAGCGCGTCTGTCTTTTACATAGATGATATGATAACCGTACTGGGTTTTTACAACATCCGAAATAGTATCAGGTTTTGCGCTGAACGCAACTTCAGAAAATTCCGGAACCATTTGTTCTTTTGCAAAGAAGCCTAAATCTCCGCCTTGAGATGCGCTTCCCGGATCTTCGGAGTATTTTTTAACATAAGTTTCAAATTTTGATTTATCGGCTTTTAATTCTTTATCAATTTTTTCTGCAAGTGCTTTCTTTTCTTCCATTTTTGCTTCTACTTTTGCTTTTAAATCTTTATCAGAGATTTTTTCTTTAGATTTTGCTTTAATATCTTCACCGATTTGATAAGCATTAGCGGCAATCAAGATATGAGCGGCTCTTACTTTATCCGGATTTTGGAATTTATCAGGATTTTGTTTGTAGAAGTTTTCGCAATCTTTATCTGATACTGAGATTTTCCCTGCAGCCTGAGCCAATTTTCTCATTCTGACCTGACTTTTCAAATCTTTTTTAAATTCGCTTACGCTGATGCCGTTTGATTTCAGAACTTCCATCAATCTATCTCTTCCGCCCATCTGGTCGATAACTTTTTTCATTGCTTCATCGACATCTTTGCCTTTAACTTTTATGCCTCTTTTATCGGCTTCCTGATTTAATAATTCTTTTACGATTAATTGATTTATTACTCTTTGTTCTGTCATAAGATAGAAAAATCCATCTTTGTTTCCTTTTAAATCTTCTACCTTTCCAAACGGAACCTGAGCAAGGCTTTGATCCATTAATTTATCATATTCTGCCTGTGTAACAACTCCGTCATTAATTTTTATAATTGCATTCTGGTCTTTTATTCCGCAGCCGGTAAATAATATTGCCGATAATGCAAGAGTTGCTAACAATTTAGAAAATTTCATATCCCTATCTCTCTTTCTTTTAATATTCATGACTTACTTTATGTATATAATAGAACAAATCTGTCAAAATGTTAAATACTTCATTAAAATTTACATACGAAGTGTTTAAAATAAGTATGGAAACCCCTTCTGTGCAAGATTTTGGAGCGAGTGTAAATTTCAATTTACTGCTTATATTTTTAGGCAGAACTTTTTGAATAAGTTTCCACTCCGGCTGAGTATAAGGAGTGTATATTCTTATTGCTCCGTCAACTTCCCGCAGGGCTGCGATTTTGACATCTGTTGCAGACAGTCTTAATCTGATTAATTTAATCAAATTTTCAACACATTCCGGCGGTTTGGCGAACCTATCAACCCATTCTTCAACAATATAATCCAGTTCTACAACGGATTTTACATCTGCCAGACGCTTATATTCAATCATTTTTTGCTCTGAAGACCCGACCCATTCATCAGGAATATATGCGGTTACATTGATATCAATAATGGCAGGTGATACTTTGTCAATTTTTTCGCCCTGTAATTCTCGTACGGTTTCGTCTAACAATTCACAGTATGTGTCAAATCCTACATTAACCATGTGTCCGTGTTGTTTTGTACCTAAAATATTTCCGACTCCCCTGATTTCAATATCGCGTAGTGCAATTTGATATCCGCTCCCGAGAGTTGTAAATTCTTTTATTGCTTTGAGCCTGTTTACGGCATCTTTGGAGATTTCTTTATTTTTTGTATAGAAACAGTAACAGTATGCCTGCCTTTGAGAACGTCCAACCCTTCCTCTCAATTGATAAAGCTGTGCAAGCCCGAACTTGTCGGCATTATGAATAATCATTGTATTTGCATTAGGGATATCTATTCCGTTTTCTATAATTGTTGTGGCAAGCAGAATATCATATTCACGGTTCGCAAAATCAATAATCACTTCTTCAAGTTCTTTTTCATCCATCTGACCGTGTCCGACTGCTATTTTTGCATTAGGAACAATTTTTTGCAATTGTGTTTTAAATTCCTGTATTGTTTCAACACGGTTATAAAGATAAAAAACTTGTCCTTCTCTGTCCAGTTCGTGAACTATGGCATTTTTCACCATGTTCTCATTCCATTCGCCGACATAAGTTTTTATTGGAAGTCTGTTTTTAGGCGGGGTATTTATAACGGACATATCTTTAATTCCGGATAAAGACATATAAAGAGTTCTCGGAATAGGAGTTGCGGACATTGAGAGAATATCAACATTTTCTCTTAATTGTTTTAATTTTTCTTTGTGTCTTACCCCGAAACGATGTTCTTCATCAATTACAAGGAGTCCTAAATCTTTGAAAATTATTCCGTCCTGTAAAAGCCTGTGAGTTCCTATTACAACATCGCAGCCGCCCGAGGCAAGATTCTTTACGGTTTCTTTTTGTTCCTTTTTAGTTCTGAACCTTGATAATAACTCAACATTTACTCCGAAAGGCTTGAACCGTTCATAAATAGTTTGATAGTGCTGGAGTGCAAGGATTGTTGTCGGTACAACCACGGCGGCTTGTTTGCCTGAGGTGACTGCTTTAAATATTGCGCGCATTGCGACTTCTGTTTTGCCAAACCCGACATCTCCGCAAATGAGCCTGTCCATAGGCTGCTCGGATTCCATATCGTATTTAACTTGAGAAATTGCTTTTAACTGATCCGGAGTTTCAACAAATTCAAAAGCTTCTTCCATTTCAATCTGCCATGTGGTATCCGGAAGAAACCGAAAGCCTTTCTGCATTTTTCGTCTTGCATACAGTCTTAACAGGTCATAAGCAACGGCTTCAACTTCTTTTTTTACTTTTGCTTTTGTATTTTCCCAATCTCTGCCGCCCATTTTGGAAAGTTTGGGTTTAATATTTCCTGCTCCGCGGTAACGGCACAAAAGGTTTATTTGTTCTGCCGGAATATGGAGTTTGTCTTTGTTTGCGTATTCGATTGTCAGATAATCCTTTAATTGTCCGTCAATTTCCTGTTTTGACAGTCCTTTATAGATTCCTAATCCGTGGATTGTATGGACAACAAATTCTCCCGGTTTTATATCATTAATATTTTCAATATATTCGGGTTTTTCTTTGTAGTAAGTTTTTTTAGATGCCGAAATTTCTTTGGAACGTTTGTTAAACAGTTCTCTGTCGGTCATAATGACGGTTTTGAAATCTTCGAGAATACATCCTCCGGAAATTATACTTTCCGTGTATTCAATATTAAAAATTTCTTTTTCTCCGAGAATTTCTTTTACTCTTTCAGGATAATCAGTTGCGATAATTATTTTATAATCTTTGTGCTGTTGTATAAAATCTGCAATTATGTCAATATCTGCTTCAAAATTCCTGAGCGGCTGGGAATTAAATTCGATTAAATCATTCATTTGCCCATCAATAAAATTATTTAAGCCTATTCGGGTAAAATATGAACATTGACGCATAAATTCTTCGTATGTGAAATGATTTTTGCCTTCAATTCGTTTTATCAAACCCTGTTCAAGGTTTTCTGATAATTGTTTTTCGAGATTGTCGTTAACAAATTCATATTTTGAAAATATTTCGGAGGTTTCATCAAATATAAGAATATAATCTTTAAAATAATCAAGAACGTTTGACATATTCTTGTTAAAATAATTTTGATAAACTTCGATACCTTCAAAATAGACATCTTCCGGAGTTTTTTCTTCATCATTTTCGATTATTTCTGTTTGCAGTTCGTTTATAATTTGTTCATTACCCTCAGGCAGGAATTTATAAACCGGCAGAATTTTTATTTGTTTTGTTTTTCCTGTTGATTTTTGGGTTTCGTTGTTGAAATATCTTATATCAACGACTTCATCTCCCCAGAGTTCAATTCTAACGGGATTATCTTCAAGCCCGAAAATATCAGCAATATCTCCGCGGATGCTGAATTCGGAAATATCATTAACCATAGTTGAGCGTTTGTAGCCGAATTTTACGAGTTTTTGGGCAAGTTCTTTTAAATCGAGAGAATCGCCGATATTTATATTAATGCAGTTATCCTGATAAAAATCTTGTGACGGGAATTTTTCAAGCAGTGATTTAACAGGACAGATGACAATATCAGGCAGAGTCTGAAGTATTTTAACCTGACGGGCATAATCGTATAAATTTGGCGAAACCGTTTCGTACATGGAAATGTTCTGGAAAGGCATTACTGCAGATTGAATATTAAATGCATTTAATAAATCACTCTGGTATTTTAGAGCATTTTGTTCTGTCGAAGTTATGAACAGGATTTTTTTTTGCGAATAAAATTTAGTTTTTTGAACAAGAAACAGCCGCAGAACAGAAGTAAGACCGGTTACGGCAAAAGACTTGTTCCGCTTGACTTTCATCCGGAAATCTTCGTAGTTTTCGCTGATATTGTCGGTATTTATTTCAAACATACCTGTCATTATAAACTAAAAACTTTTTTCCTGCA
>CALUYV010000021.1 GCA_944325095.1 Candidatus Gastranaerophilales bacterium
TGTTTAATTGCTTTATATAAATCTTTATCAGAACTTTTTTGTTCAATCAAAACCTTTGTTGCAGGAATTCTTGCATCAATAAAACTCGTATGGTCAAGATGAACTTGCTCTTCGAAAGAAATGAATTGTTCAGGGTTTTCAACACCCAAAACTTCCCTTAAAAGTTGAATCCAAAATTTTTGACTTTCACCTTTTTCATAGCCTTTTCCCGTCCAATCTTCAACAAACTTTTTTGCTGCTGCACGCTGCTTTACTTCCGACATATTACTCCTTACAAGTTTAATAATAGCATGAAAATACAAATATTAAATGTTTTGGAAAGATTTTATTTTAAATATAATAATGTAAGATTAACTAAAATCTCAAATTTATATTAAAATATTTATATGAAAACTTTTGCTGTTGTTGATTCTGAAAATAAAGGAATTATTGAAGCTATCCGTAAATATTTCGGCGGGAATATCCCAGTTCTTTCTAAAGATGCCGGTTTTGACGGTTATGATTTAATTGTGCTTACCGGTTATGATGTTTCATTCCACAAGCCTCAAAACAGCAGGGTTATAAATCTTCATCCTGCACTTTTGCCATCCTTTCAAGGGGAGGATGCACTTAAAAAAGCATTCCTTTCAGGGGTTAAAGTCAGCGGAGTTACCGTTCATGAGGTTGAAGAGGATAATTTTTACGGCAGAATTATTGCACAATACCCCGTTTTAATCGGTTTAACAACAAATTTTTGTGATTATGTACAGGAAGTTGAAATTATTGCACAAAAACTCTATCCTTTAGTCATTGATTCTATTATAAAAGACGGGGTTTTTGATTTTCATCATTTGCTCAACCGCGGTTGTACTTCCTCGCAAAACGGGTGCGGAAACTGCTCGCATTGCAGCGGGTGCTAATCCTTGCATCTTTTTATTATATCAAGTTTTTCTATTACTCCGTTAAAAAAAGTTTTATTTTGTTTTCCTTTTTTAGGAGGTGCTTTTTTTACTTCAGGAGTAACTGCTGCAGTGTTTTCCGGGGTAATCCTGCCGGAGTAAATTGTTTTTATTTCTTTAATTATTGATTCATTCATTATTGTTCAAGCCTCTTAATTCCCACAGGGTAATCTTTTTAATCAATGTTTTATAATACTTCCATTGGTTCAACGACAAAATCAATAAGATAAGTGCCGTTTGTTTCAAAGGAATGTTTCAATGCAGTGTCAATGTTTTCTATATTGGTAACCCTTTCTGCATTGAGTCCGTAACTTTTTGCCAGAGTTACAAAATCAGGGTTAGAAATTTTTGTTTCCGAATATCTGGCATTACAGAATTTTTCCTGTAATTGTCTAACCATTCCCAAATATCCGTTATTCAATATCATTATTTTAATATTCAAATTATAATCTTTACATGTTGCAAGTTCGTGCAGACCCATCTGAAAAGATCCGTCACCTGTTATGCATACAATATTTTTATCAGGATTAGCGGCTGCTGCACCTATTGCCGCCGGAAGTCCGAATCCCATTGTGCCGGAGGCTCCGGATACGAAAATTTTCCTGTTTTTGTATAAGTTCAAGTTCTGCACTGCCCAGAGCTGATGCTGTCCGACCTCTGTTGTAAATGTTAGTTCTTTTTCTTTTGTAAATTCTTCTATTTTACGAATTACCTCAAACGAGTGAAGCATATTAGATTTTCTTGTTCTGACAGTGTTATGCCGTTTAAATTCCGGTATTTGTTTTTCCCTGTTTTCAAATGAACATTTATGCCGTTCAAGTTCTGTATCTAATTTTTTCAAAAATTCTTTAATATCCGCAACTACAAACTCAGATGCTTTTACAAAATTTGAAATCTCTGATTTATTTATATCTATTTGTATAAACTTTTCAGATAAGTTTATATTATTAAATTTGCAGAGTATTCTGTCGTTAAATCTGGCACCGAGCGAAATAACAAGATCTGAATCTTCAACGATTTCATTTGCCGCATTATCCCCGAAAATACCTATCATTCCAAGATAATTTTTGCTGCTCTGCGGAAAAGTGCCAAGCCCCATCATTGTATTAACTACGGGAATTGAATATTTTTCGGAGATTTTTAATAATTCATCCTCAGCTTTTGAATGCTTAACGCCGCCGCCTGAAACAATAACGGGTTTTTGAGAGGCGATTATTTTTTTTACAATTCCTGAGATATCAAAGTCAGAATTTTTATCAATTGTTTCACTTATGGAAAATCCGGTATTGTCAAAGGTTATTTTTTCCTGAAAAACATCTTTCACTATATCAACGACAACAGGGCCTTTTTTGCCGGAATTTGCGATTATGAATGCATCTTTCAATACCTGTTGGATTTGACCGGCAGAAGTAATCTGGTAAACTTTTTTGGTACAGGATTTTACCATATCACAGATATTTGCTTCTTGAAATGCATTTTTTCCTATCAAATTTCTAAATACCTGTCCGGTAATTACAACAATAGGATATCCGTCCATATAGGCATTGACTATTCCAGATACGGTGTTTGTTGCACCGGGTCCCGAGGTTACCAGTACAACCCCGCATTTGCCTGTTTCTCTGGCATAGCCTTCTGCTGCATGTACGGCAGATTGTTCATGTCTTGTTAAAATATGTTTTATGTCTGCCTGTTCGTATAATTCATTATATAAGTCAAGCACGATACCGCCGGGGTATCCGAAAATGGTATCTACCCCAAGGTTTTTAAGTGTTTCATAAATAACTTTAGAGCCTTTTTCCAGTTTTAAACTGTTTTCTGTCAACATGAAATACCTATCCCCTTATCTGACTTCCTTTATTTTATCACAGATAAAAATATTAAGCAATTAAAAGCGGATTACCTTGTGATAATCCGCTTTTAATGTGTTGAAATACATAAATAAGTCCGGCATTATTTACCGATTAAAGTATTCCAGGCATCTTTTTTCTTTTGCAGGGTTTCTTGTCTTGCTTTTTGCCTTGCTTCAGCATCTTTTCTTGCCTGCTCTTTTTGTTTAGCCCATTCCTGCTGTTTTTTTTCAAGAGCATCCTGTCTTGCCTTTTGTCTTGCTTCGGCATCTTTTTTAGCCTGTTCTTTTTGTTTTTCCCAATTTTGTTTCTTTTTCTCGTATTCTTGCTGTCTTGCTTTTTGCCTTGCCTGAGCGTCTTTGTGAGCCTGATTCATATCAGCTTCTGTTTGTTCTACCGATTTAGCGGCATTGTTTAACATGTCGGATAACGGGCCTGCCATAGCCGCAGTTCCCATACTTAAAACCGTAACGGCCATCAATGATGCTAATAATTTTTTCATAACATTTCTCCTTTCTTAACCTACCTCAACAAAAACAGTTTATCCTTCCAACCGGTCTAAGGTCTTTTGTTTTTCCTGCAGTTTTCTTTCAAGAAATTTTATTTCATTTTCTTTTTGTCTGCGCAGAAATTCCTGTTTTCGGATTTTTGCTTTTGTTTTTACTATATCTTTAGAACGCATGCGCTTAGGTTTTTGTTCATTTTTTTTGAAAAGACCTTTAAACTTTGACACGGCGGCGGATTGTGTAACCTTTCCGTTTTGAGTCTGAGTTTGTTCGGGAGATTGTTCCTCTTGTGTCTGTTCCTGAGATTTTATAACAGTTCGTGCTTCCTGTGCGTGTACAACCCCCGTTTGTAATATCAAAAACCCTATAAAACATACCTGAATAATAAAATTTCGCATATAAGGATAATAGAATAAATTTTAGTATTTTTCAATAATTTCTTTTATTCCTTTTTGAGCAATGTTAAATATTTCTATCATTTTTTCATATTCATAAGGTTCTCCTTCTGCTGTTGTTTGAAATTCGATAATTTTGCCGCTTTTTGTGAGGACAATATTAGCATCAACCTGAGCATGGGAATCTTCTTCATAATTTAAATCAAGTTTTACTTCTCCGTTTACAATGCCTGCTGAAATTGCGCCTATCGGTTCAATTATAGGATTTTCTTTCAAAGTGCCGTTTTCAAGCAGTTTTTCTATAGCACTTGTCAGGGCGACAAAACCTCCGCAAATACTTGCTGTTCTTGTTCCGCCGTCTGCTTGAATTACATCGGCATCAATGGTTATTGTTAAATCAGGCATTTTTTCCAAATCTACACAGGCTCTTAGGCTGCGTCCGATTAACCTTTGGATTTCCTGTGTTCTTCCTGAAATTTTTGTTCTCTCTCTCTGGCATCTGGTTTCGGTTGAAGATGGAAGCAGGGAATATTCTGCAGTCAGCCAGCCTCTCGGATCATCTTTTGCCATCCATTTAGGTTTGCCGGTTTCAACCGATGCGGTTGTTATAACTTTTGTATCTCCAAATTCTGCAAGAACCGAGCCTAAAGCGTGTTTTGTGTAATTTTTTGTGAATTTTATTTCTCTTGTCTGATTATTTTCTCTGTTGTCTGATCTCATTTGCTATTCTCCTTGTTATTATTTTTTTATTGTGAAATTTCAGGATTTTTGTTCATATTATAGTCCCAGATATAAATTTGTCCGCAGTATTTGCAGACGGCGTGGTCGTTCATAAATTGAAGATCCGGAACAAAAATATATCCGTCAACAGTTATTTCAAGTTCTCCGTTTGCGTTATATCGTCTGGTAAATGTCTTGCTTCCTGCATAATCCGGCGCAAACATCAATTCAAATTTGTCGATATTTTTACAGTTTTTGCAGATAAACATAAGGATTATTCCCTTCCGGAGGTCCTTTTCCCTGTATTCTTTTTTCCGGAAGTTCTTTCCGGAGATTTTTTAGCAGAGGCATCAGATAACACCATATACCAAAGTGTCCAGCAAATGCTTCTTATCGGCAGTGTTAAGCCTGCAACAACAAAAGATAATGCCGAAGTTAAGATTAAGTGGGATATCATTGTTGGTGTTATTATTTGCAAGTTACAGTATTCTAAAATTTCATTAACTAACTCCAGCGGGAACATTGAGGTGTATTCATCAAGGATTGAGCATATCCAGTTTGTAATGTTCAGGAAATCAAAAATAACGATTACACCCTGTGTAATTATAAAAATTGAGAAAAATGTCAAAATTGCCAGTATTGCAAGAGTTCTGAACCAACTGCCTTTTACCAGAAGAAAACTTCTTTTTAATATATCGGTGATATTTAAATCAGGTTCAAATGTAAATACTTGATAGACAAGAATTAAATATATCCATACTATAAATCCGGGTACAATAAAAAATATTGTCGAGCCGACGGATGAAAGAGCACAAATAACAAGCAAAAATACCACATAGGACATTGTTCTTCTTGTTGCAACTTCATTATGAGATTGAAAATCATAGACTTTTCCTGTCGTTACGGCACCTTCTGTCATTGAGTTCAATGCGACATAAGCAACCATATAATCCCAGAACGCTTTTGCAAAAATCAGCAGCCCCGGAACAGCAAGCAGAATCACATACAACAATGCTGTCAGTGCATTATCTGTTTTTTCAACTACGGTTTGCATCAGGCTCAAAGACAACCCCATTGCCAGCGCAATTCCGATTATCTGTCCGAATACGGGAAAAAGCATGTAGAGGAAAAACTTGTCAATGTTTAAAAAATAAATTTTCAACCCTTCAAACAGTACAAACCAAATACTATTTTTAAGTTTATATTTAGACATTCACTCTCCTTTTATATTATAATTCTAATACAAATATGGCAATATTAAAATATGAACAAAGACATTGAATTAATAAAAAGTTTTACAAAAGATGATTATAAATCCGGCAGGGTGAATCTTCATATTCATTCATCTTATTCTGACGGCAAAGCAGATGTCGAAAGCATTATAATTCAGGCAAAACAAAAAGGTTATAAAGCATTTGCAATTACGGATCATAATACCGTCAATGCCCATCTTACAAATCCGGATTCAGGTATTATTACGGGTGTGGAATTTGATGTATGGTATAAGTATATTTTTATGCACCTTCTTGCTTACGGGATTGATGTAAAGTATGACGGTCTTGCAAAATTCTATGCAAAAGATAAGCGCGGCACCGAAATGGATATAGTAAGATTTTTTGCAAAAAGAAACCCTGTAGAGTTGATTAAAGAAATCCACAGCGCAGGCGGGATTGCTGTTCTTGCACATCCTGCCTGCTGCTGGGCTTTGAATATGGAAGAGTTTGTAAAAGATTTGATTGAAATCGGGCTTGACGGGCTTGAAGTGTATTATCCGTATCCGAGGTGGCGAAAATATATCAAATTCTCAAATCCTGACAGTTTAGAATATCTTGCGGATAAATACAATCTTATAAAAACAGGCGGTACGGATTTCCATGGTGAAATATTATAAAAAAACAATTCCCGATATTCGGGAATTGTTTTTTATTTAACTGTTTAAAATATCGTTTAATCACCAAATCTCCATGTATGGTGGCGGTGCTGTACGTGATGCAGATATTCGCCCTTGCATACAAAATTATAGATTTCTGTTGCAGGAGAATCGAGAGTATCAGTTATGTTTAACAATTTTTCGTTGACTTTCGGAAATTCTGCGACTGCAAAACCTTCCGCATCATAAGCGAAATATGAAAGGCGGGTTGCAGTATGGCTTGCGCAGTCAATAACAACTTTTGCTCTTGAACTCCAGATGTCTTTGCCAAACATTCTTTCTATCGGTTGTTCGTCTGCAATGTATTTTGTCCATAGGGTATATACATTACCGCTGCCTTCTCCCGTATAAAAATTTGATTGGGTTGTACTTCTGATACTGTCAGCATCCACATAATTGCCCTGACCTACAAGCACCCAGTGATAGGCTTTTGCAGGAAGCATAGAAATAACGATTAATGCGAATAAGCATAACAAGGGAAAAACCTTTTTCATAAAGTAAGCCTCTCTAGTTTTTTCTAAAAAAATAAATTACCCTCAAAGCGTACCATGCTTTTAGGTTTATCGCAATATTAATGGGCATATTATCAACCATCTGGAGGATATTATTTTCGTTAAGATATGTAACTATATCCTTTTCCTGTAGCAAAATATTTTTTCAAGCGGTATTATAATAATAAGTTTTATAATTAAGGTATAGTTTAATGAAAATAGAAAAAATCCCCGTTATATATCATAAGGATTACTCCGGTGCGGCAACTTCGCCAGAAATTAAAACCCGGGGCGTTCAATATCCTGCCATAACGCAATTGTCGGGCTGTGAGGTTCCTTTCTGTGCTATCCATGGAGTTAAGCCTGTTAAAAATCTTCTTGATAAGAAAATGCAGCTTTTGCAAAAAATAGAATCTATGCTTGATGAAAGACGCAGTTATTCACATGATAATGTTTTTAAAGAAGTGCAGAAAAAACGTTCCTCCGAAATGCATAAAATGGTAAACCGGCTTTTTAAAGAGGAATATTCAAAATCGGATTTGGCTTCTGAACTGCAGGGAAATCCGTTGGCTGTCCTTAACAAGGTGCAGAATTTATCTGTAAGTTTCATATATCGACATCTGGAAGATATACTCCCGCTGGTGCAAAAAATGGCGGATGAAACAGTGCAGATTGTTCAAAAAAGAGCAGATGCGGATACAACAAATTATGAACTTCTCAGCAGGCTTCATTCTACTTTAATCGGTGATGATTTGAATTTGACTGCTGCTTATAAAAAATATTATGAAAAATTAAAAGGTATGAAAAAATTATCCGAAGTTCATAAAGTCTATCCCCGGATAACTCTGCCTCCGAGCCCTGGTAATATTGCAGGACAGAAGATAGTCAAAACATTTCCGAGAGATTTTTTCATTAAATATGATGAATTTATGCAAAACGGTGCAAAAGATGAAGCAAAACAACTCTTTGATTCCGCATTTGAAGGTATCATGAAAGAAATCGCAAAAGATTCCAAAGTTGATACGGAGTTCCTTCGTATAAAATTGTATAAAGGCACGCGCAGAGCCTTTTTAACTAATTATTATAATCTGAAAAAGACTCACGGGTTTGCATCTTATCCGGAACAGCGAAAAATTAAAAAACCTATCATAAGTCAGGCTGATATTGATTTGTTATCAATTGATTATGATAAATTTGTACTGCATGTTTTGAAGGAACAGTATCTGGAAGGAAAGAATATTTCACAGATTGTATATACCGAAGGCAAACGGACAATTAAGGCAGGTTCTCTTCCGCAGGAATATAAATTTGAAAAGCCTGATATGAAAATAAAGGGGCTGTTGAAATTGTCGGAAGATATACGCAGGGAAGAAACGGACTATGAAAGATTTAACAATGAACAGTTCCGTTCAAGATTGAAACACTTTTTCAACCATGATTTTGCTAACAGCGAAGTTCTGCTGGACAGGCTTATTGCTTTTGATGCCGCTAAGTTTACAGAAGGCGACAGAGTTCCGCTGATTAAATTTTTACGGGTTCTTGATGATTTAAGTGATAACAAAATTTCTCTGGAAGAAGCAGAACAAATTGTTCAAAAAGAAAATTTAAGACCGTTAGGCACCGACTCGATAAATGCGGCTGAAAGGGAAAAGAATTTTCAATTAATCAAAGAAGAACAGAAAAAAATAACCGAATTTAATAAGTATTGCAAAAAATATGATAATGCAATTGATTCTCTGTTCGGTGCAAATCTGGAAGAAGCGGCAACTTTATGTATTTCTTACAAACCTAAGAATGCTGATGAGTCAAGAGAAATCAGCGACAAAATTATAAAACTGGTTACAGACAGTTTATCAGATGGTGAAATTGCCGAACCTGCAAAACTGGATAAAACCATAAAGAATATGTATAAATTCTATCATAATAAAGAGTATTATCCGGACAGCCCGTATATGGAAAGTGCGATTAAATATGCAACTTCTCCTGATGGTGTTCTTGATGAGGCAAAAGCAGGACAATACTTGAACTGTTGTGATCTTGTTGAAAAATATCCGTCAAGTTCCGGTTATTTTTCAAATGAAGATAAAATGGTCTTTATGTCTATTATGCAGAAATCTCCGGATAAAGAAGCGGCTGTTTTGAATTTGATTAAGTTCGATAATTATAAAATGCTTAATGATTCGGAAAGGCTGCAGATTTCTACAATTTTGAAAATCTTTGATGCAAATTCAGACCTTGAAAAAGACATTGTTGAATCCATTATAAAAAATATCTATATCAAATATCCGACAACGGTAAAAACAGCAATGAATAAAGAAGGAACCGTATTTACGGATTCTGTTATGACTACTGAAGCAAAAGAGGCAATTATTGCGGATAAACCTTATCCTGCATGTATTAAATATTTTGATGCTTTTGAAAAATCACTTGCCCGGGTCGGAATGTCAAAAGAAGAAGACGGTATTCAGGTAATAGGTTCAAACAACAAGAAATTAAGAAAGTTGTACAAACAGGAAGTGAAAATTCCTATGGAAGAACGTTTGTATTCATCTAACGGCAATTTTGTGTTTGATATTTATAAACCGGGACTGCATAAATTAAAAAACACAAAAGCATAACCGCTAATTTTGATTGTTTTTTATTATATATGGTCTGACAAAAGCCCATGTTCCGTAAAAAGAGGTTAATGCTCCTAAAACCCCGAGCGGTTTGGAGATTTTCGGATGTTTTGATAATAAACTTCCGACAGTTAGAAGTGTTGTTCCTGTCATTATTCCGAGATAGCCTTTGAATATTGTTCTTGGAACGACGATGGTATCATTCATGTCGGCAGAATTTCGTACTCTTGTTTGAAAATTATCAAGGAAACTTTTGTTTTTTGTACTCTGATTATTTTGTGCCGTGAAGGTATAATTAGATATAATTTTATTTACTTGCATTTTAGAAAATGCCTCCTTGATATTTTAAACGTCTGAACATATAAATTTTTGCTATTTATTATATTTAAAAAATCCCGTTTGAACAATGTTTTTCCCGAACTTTGCTTCCAGTTTATCAAAACATTTTGCCAGATTATCTTTTTTTGTATCAGAGGAAGTGTCGCTGTATAAACTTAATTGTTCTGTGTTTTGCTCACCTATTTTACCAAAATAAACGCCCGTGCTGCGGTATAAAATTTCAGGACGATAAATTTCTTCAAGAAGTTTAAAGGCAATTTCTGAAATCTCAAGTTCAAAATTAACAGGTGCCAGCAAATCTTTTTTTGTATAAAAAACTCTAAAATCTTTTGTTCGCAGCATAACTCCAATCTGCATACATTTTGTTCCGTAAGAGCGAAGTTTCCGGCATGAAGTATGTATATGTTTTTTTAATTCATTTTTTATAAAATCAATATCGGAAGTAAAAGTTCCGAATGCTCTTGTATTCTGTATTGATTTCGGCATTTTATCATCATTTGATACAGGAGAAACCATTTCTCCGAGCAATTCATGGCGCATTTCAATTCCGTGGATGCCTATTTTTGAATCAAGCCACTTATCGGAATGATTAACAAGTTCTTCTGCCGTTAAAATACCGTTTCTTTTCAAATTTACGGTTAATCTTCTGCCAATCCCCCAGATTTCGGAGATTTGAGTCTGCGGAAGTTCTTTTTTTAATTTTCGTTTTCCGATAAGATATATTCCTGCGGGAACTTTCTTTGCTTTATCAGAGGCAAGTTTCGATAGAGTTTTGGTTGAACTTACTCCTATTGAAACAGGTATATCTGCTTCTTTTAAGATTTTTTCTCTTAAAAGTTTTGCAAGATTATAATAATTTCTTCTATAAAGTTTTGTGAGTCCCGTGAAATCGACAAATGCTTCATCTATCGAATAAACCTGCACATAAGGGCTGAAGTCTTTTAATATGTTTATTACCTGTTTGGATACCTGTGAGTAATAATCGTGTTCTGCTGTTATGTAAATGCATTTCGGATGGTCTTTTTTTGCCATAAAATAAGGCTCGCCCATTTTTACTCCGGCAAGTTTTGCTTCTTTCGACCGTGAAATAACACAGCCGTCGTTGTTTGAAAGAACACATACAGGCTTGCCTTTTAATTCCGGATTTCTTTTTTGTTCACAGGAAACAAAAAATGAATCACAGTCAACTAATGCTATGTACTTCTGGTTAACCATGTTAATAGTATTATTCTAAAAAGGGTTTTAGTCAATTAATTGTCTTAATAAATCTACAAATTTCCGGACGAATCTTCTTGATGTTTTTTTATAAATATTGTATCATTAAAATAAAAAAAGGGGAATTATGGAAAACCGGACAGATTATACATTGGTAAAAAAGACTGAATTAGCAAAAATTAATATAAATGCGTTTAAATCTTCACTGCCGGATTTAAAAAACAGTGAAGAGGCAAAATCTATAGTTATCGGAACCTGGCTTGCAGAGAGGATAAAAAACGGAATTAAGACCGGTGAATTTAAAATTTCCGGGGTTTTGCCGTCAAAATCGGAATTTGCATATCTGCTCGGGGTAAGTATCGGTACAATGCAGCATGCACTCAGGTATTTGGAAGATTTAGGTTTTGTAGAGTCAAAACAGTGTATCGGGACTATGATTAAAGATTATACAAAGCCATCAAGCCTGCGTAAATTAACCTCAAAAAGAGATTTGGCAATTGCGGAGATAAAAAGGTATATATTAAATGGCGGGTTTAAAACCGGTTCATATTTACCTTCATCAAGAACTATAGCAACGATAATCGGATATTCAAACAATACAACCAGACTTGCAATTGATGCTCTGGTTGCTGAAAAAATATTAAAAAGAAGGTTTAAAAATTCCCGTGATAACGGCTGGGTTATTTTGTCAATGGACATAGATTGTCCTGCTGTTGTAAATACACAAAATTCCAAAACTCTTGTTGAAAAGACAGCAAAAGATTTGGAAGAAATTATAGCAAAAGAATTAAAAATCGGTGATAAAATGCCGCCGCATCACGATCTTGCAGAACGGTTGAAAGTCAGTTTAAAAACAGTTCATGATGCGCTTCAACTTCTTGTGAATAACGGATATATTCTTCCAAGGCGCGGAACATACGGAACAACGGTAATAAAACTTCCCGGACAGAGCGGTTTATCAAACAGACCCGAGGATAGAATATTTGCACCGGCAAAAGATGCTGCAATGTACCATTATGAAAAAACTCAAGATTATATCAAAAAACTTATTGCACAGAATTACGAAATCGGAGATAAACTTCCGTCAATTGTATCCTTTGCAAAAGAACTCGGATTAAGCCCGAATACAATCAGAACTGCTTTCCAAAACCTTGCCAAAGACGGATATCTTGTCTTTTCAAGAGGCAGATACGGCGGAACTTTTGTTATAGATATTCCTGAAGTTGAAACTCAGGCATTTAAGTGGCTTTCGGTTAACCCGAGTTTTGCAAAAGAATATCAAAATATTGAACAGTAACAGGATTTGTTATTTGAATTTTCATTTTTATATTCAAAATTTACCCGAAATTGTAAATAATACTCAATACTTTTGACATGCCAAAGGGTTCTTTGGCATAATTAGTGTAATACATTACACTTAGAGAAAATTATGTACATAAAACAACTGGAAATAGACAATTTTAAATCTTTTGCCAATAAGGCGACGATTCCTTTGAGAGAGGGTTTTACTACTGTTTCAGGGCCTAACGGTTCCGGGAAAAGTAATATTATTGACAGTATTATGTTTGCTCTCGGATTGAGGACGGGCAGTGCTTTACGTGTTGAGAATCTGTCTGATTTTATTACAACTTTTAATAACAGAAACGAAGCAACCGTAAAGGTTATTTTCGGCGGTGTTGACGGAGATAATGAATTGTCTGTTACAAGAAGTATCAAGAAAACAAAACAGGGGTTTGCGAGCACATACTACCTGAATGATAAAATTGATACATTGACAAATATTCGTTCTATTTTGGAGCAGTATAATATTACCCCGAACAGTTTTAATGTAATGATGCAGGGTGATGTAAACAGTATTGTTATGTGTTCCCCGAAAGCAAGACGGGCTATTATTGATGAGATAGCAGGAGTTGCTGATTTTGACAGACGTATTGAGCAGGCTACAAATGAATTAAAAACTGTGGAACAACGGGTTCAGGCTGCCTCTTTGATATTGAGTGAAGTCGAAAAAACATTGGAGCAGTTGCGTGAAGAACGTGAAGTTGCTCTCAAGTACAAGGCTTTGCAGGATGAAAAAAACGGGCTTGAATCTCAAATAAACAAGGTTAAATTCTTCGATTTAAAAAGAAATCTTGAAATTGCTCATAACAATATTTTGCAGGCTAACAAGCAGTTAAAAGAAGAAGAATTCAATAAAAAAGATATTGATGAAAAGATTAAACTGGTTAATGAAAAGTATAAAGAACTGGACGACAAATTAAAAGAGCAGGGCGAAGATGAGCGCAACAAACTCAAAGATGCTCAGAGTGATTTGTCTGCAAGAATACAAATTAAGAAAAATGCAATAGATTATTCCGACAAACAAATTCAACAGGGGCTGCAATCAATCGAAAATGCCAAAAACGGTATTCAATCGTATCAGAAAAAAATTGAAAGTGAAAAATTAAATATTCAATTATCAAATGATAAGATAGAAATTTTAAAAACCCAGTTAGAGGAAAAGAAGGAAGAGTTAAATAAAAAAGTTCAGGAAATTTCCGGATTGAGCAGCAGTGCGGATAAGTATATTCAGGAAAGAAATACGGTATCGAAGGATCTGGATTCTTTAAAAGATAAAGATACCGAATTGTTAAAACTATCTTTGCAAAAAGAAATGGAATTAAAACAGTTAAAAGATGGTTTAACAGAGGCAAAGACTTTTGTTGAAAATGCGGAAAAAGCAAAATTAACATTTGATGATGACAGATCATTAAAAGAACTGCAGGTCAAAGATTTGAAGAGTGAATTAGACGAATTGAAAGAACTTCAAGCAAAGACGATGCAGAAACTTGACGATGCCAAAACTGCAATTGAAGATTTTGAGTTTGAAGAACGTGCTGCTTTTCGTAAATTGTCCGATATTGAAGCCTCAAGAAGGGCAATTGCCGCAACAAATGCCGCTATTCCTCTAAATACTGTTATGAATGCAAAGTTAGAGGGTGTTCACGGGCCATTGATGAATCTCGGCAAAGTCGATGAAGAGTATTCGACTGCTCTTGATATTGCTTTTGGCGGCAGGCTTGCAAATATTGTTGTTGATGATACTCATACCGCAAATGTTGCAATGGAATTGTTAAAATCATCAAGGGCCGGCAGAGCGACTTTTTTGCCTTTGAATAAGATGAAGAAGGCTCCGGGCAGGCTGCAATTGCCTAAAAATAGCGGTGTTATTGATTTTGCCATAAATCTTGTTGATTTTGATGATATGTATCTGGATGTCTTTTTCTATGCTGTTGCGGATACTTTGATAGTTGAAGATGCAGAGGTTGCGGAAGGTCTTATCGGAAAATACCGGATGGTTACCTTAGACGGCAAATTATATGAAAAATCTGCAGCAATTACGGGCGGTTATATCAAGAAATCAAGTTTCGGATTCGGGCAGAATGATGATAAAGAAATTGAAAATGCGAAACAAAAACTTAATCAATTGCAGGAAAAACATAATCTTGCAGTAAAAGAGAAAAAAGAACTTGAAACAAAGTTAGAGCAGATTAGAATGGCTCATTCCGGTGCTGCTACAGAGTATGAAAAAGCAAAACTTGAATTGTCGAATATGACAAGACAGTTTGAATCCAGCCAGAGTATTCTTGATACAAAGAAAACTTTTATAGCGGATAACGAGCCTAAATATGAGAGTTTGACTTCAGAACTTGATAAAATCGAAGCAAAACGCGTTGATTTGTCGGATAAAATTCAGGTTATGCAAGACAAACTTGCCGAGTTAGATAATCTTTTAAATGATAAAGATTTGAAGGAATTGAAAGAAAAAACTCAGGGGCTGGAAAGTGATATAAGAAATATTCAGACAAAACTTTCTGCCGCTAATGATGAATTGAAAAGCCATGAAAATAATATAAAATTTAACGAACAACTTATAGAAACAAAAAATCAAGATATTCAAAATATTATAAAAAATAATGAAAATCTTGAAAACGACAAAGTTGTAATGCGTGAAGAGATTGTTCAGTTAGAAAAACAAACGGAAGAATTGATTGTAAAAATTTCCGTAATAGATGAAAAAATCGGCGAACTGCTAAAACAAAAACAGGAAATCAATGATAAGTTGATTGAATTGCAGACAAACAGCAAAGTAAAAGAGTCAGATTTAATAAAAATCAGAGAACAGATTGAATCTTATAAAACAAGAAGAAAAGAACTTGAACCGCAGTTAAAAGAAGCAGAGAATATTCTGGAAAATGCGGGAGTTGATGTTGCTAAACTTGAACCGGTTGAAATTTCTATAGATGAATTGAATTTAAAAATTCAGCGTCTTGATAAGCGTATGAAAGATTTAGGCGATGTAAACATGAGAGCAATTGTTTCTTACGAAGAAAAAGCCGCAAAAAAACAGGAGCTGGATAACAGAATTTCGACGCTTACGGTTGAACGTCAGTCGATTCTTGATAAGATGAACGGTTTTGAAAAAGATAAAAAAGAAGCGTTTATGAAAACATATACAGCCATAAACGAGAATTTTAAAGATATTTATCATCAGTTATCAGAAGGGGAAGGCCGGCTTATTCTTGAAAATGAAAATGATCCGCTGTCTGCCGGCATGACGATTGAGGCAAAACCTAGAGATAAAACGACCAATAACAAACTCGGTGCTTTATCGGGCGGAGAAAAAGCCTTGACTGCTCTTGCTCTGGTGTTTTCTATCCAAAAATATCTGCCTGCACCTTTCTATGCTCTTGATGAGGTGGATGCAAGTTTAGATACAATGAATGTGGAACGAATTTCCGAAATGATTAAAAAACAGTCGGAAGATACTCAATTTCTGGTTGTCAGCCACAGACGCCCGATGATTGAAGCGGCAGTCAGAACAATCGGAGTTACCCAGAAAGAAAAAGGTAAGACAAAAGTCACCGGTGTGACCCAGTAAATAAGAAAAGGGAATTATGGCAAACGGTACAAATAATACAATCAAACTTGAAGATATTGAAATCGCTAAATACGGTACCAGCGGTACATTTGATGCTAATGACGGTATTGGTATTCTTGTGGATATGGCAAAGTCCGGAAAAATTGATCCATGGAATATTGATATTCTTGATGTGACAGAAAAATATCTGCAAAGAATGATTGAGTTGAAAACAATGAATTTAAGAGTTGCAAGCAGAACTCTTCTTTTTGCCTCTGTTTTATGCCGCCTGCAGTCTAATATACTTGCAGGTGTCACGCTTGAGGAATTTCAGGATGAAGAGGATGCAGTAACCGAGTTTGACGATGACGGTTTTCCGCTTGAGTATAACGATGATGCCGAGTTTATTCCATCAAGTAATGTCGTAAGTTTTGATGAAGCATTGCAGAGAAGAACCAGTATAAGATTGAATCGTAACAGAGTTGTTACACTGAAAGATTTGATTAAACAGTTGGAGTTTTATGAAAAACTTGAAAAACGTGCTTCTATGAAAAACGCTCATGAAAGAGCAAAAAGACATGTCAGGAATTATTCCCGTTTGACACCGGAAGAGATTGTTTCAATGGCTCATGAAGAGTACATAGAAGAATCTGTTTTGAAATTGAAAGATAATTTGGAACAAATATTTGAACATCAGGATAAAATTGAATTAAATGAACTTACGATGCTTGGAATGGACAGAATAAGTGCTTATATTGCGCTGTTGTTTTTAAGCAGGGATACGGATTATGAACTTGAACAGGAAGAATTTTATTCTGATTTGTATGTTGTAAAAGGTGGTGTGAAGGATGCAGACCCAACAGTTGAAGTCTAGAATAGAAGCAGTGCTTTTTGTGACAGCAAAAGCTCTGTCTCCGGATGAGATTGCCGTATATCTTGATTGCGAAGCAGAAGAAGTTGAAGAGGCAATACTTGAACTTATTATGGATTATTCTTCCCGTGACGGCGCACTGGAGATTGATGATGAAAACGGCTATATACTTCAGGTCAAAGAAGAATACAGTGATATTGTAGAAAAAATTTGTCCGATTGATTTAAAACCGGCAGTTTTGCGTACATTACTTGTTATTGCGCTAAAAGAACCTATCCGTCAGACGGAGTTAGTTAAACTTCGCTCCGGAGCGTATGAGCATGTTGCCGAACTTGTGGAAAAAGGTTTGGTATCAAAACACAAAGACAAAAACGGGCGCAGTATAAATATAAAAACTACTGCAAAATTTGCGGAATATTTTAAACTTAAAGGTGATACAAGAGCATTAGCGCAGCAGTTGGAAAAAGAATTGGAAGAAAAATTAAATGCGTAAATTTTTATTTTTTATATTAATCATACTTTTGATAATTGCGCTTGTTTATAAATCTCCGCTTTCTGCAATGTATAATTACAACAAGGGTAAGGAATTATATACCGGTAATAATTATGAACAATCCCTGCCGTATTTTGAGCGTGCATTGTTTGCAGCTCCCGGCGACAGTTTGATGAGGTATTCTTATGTGCTTGCGCTGTCAAAAGCAAAACCTGTATATTCTGTTCAAAAGAAATTATATAATATTGCAATTTCTCAGCCGCAGGATGAAGCCGCTGAAACTGCAAGAACAAGAGCAATTGTGCTAAAACATAAACTTTTGTCCGGTTTAAAAAATAATTATATAAATAATGCTGTCTATGGCAATGATATTTTGCGCTGGGATATAAGATCTTTCCCGCTCGGTATTTATTTTGAAAATCCGGATATTGTTCCTGTTTATTATGTAAATAATATAAAAAATGCTTTTAATGAATGGGCAGGAAGGACAAATTTTGTTAAATTTAAGCAGGCTGATAATCTTCAGGATGCCAATATCGTAATTTCATTCAAAGATATCCCGCCGGATGCTTGCAGCGGCAGTGTCTGCAGTTATGCTGTTGCTTATACCGAGCCTGAAGTTTCCGGACGAAAACTTTTAAAGCGTATGCATTTGAATTTTTATAAAACAAATCCGCACAATGACAGATTTTCGGAATCGGAAATTTATAACACAGCACTGCATGAAATCGGGCACACCCTTGGAATAATGGGGCACAGCAATATTTCTACAGATATTATGTATGCCGAGAAAGAAAATTCTTTCAGTTATATGCCTTCGCTTGCCGCTCAAAGGTTATCCTCAAGAGATATTAATACTCTTGTACTTTTGTATAGAATAGAGCCGACAATTACAAATACGCCAAATCTTGCCAGTGAAACTTTTTATTATGCGCCTTTAATTATCGGGGAAGATGAAGAGCGGATTACACAAAAGATTAATGAATATACGAATTACATAAATAAATATCCTAAAATTTCGTCCGGATACATAAATCTTGCATCTGCTTATGCTGATGCCGGAGAGTTTGACAGAGCACTGTCTATACTTAATAAAGGAGAGGTTTATGTGAAATCAAATGATGAAAAATTTTTGATTGAATATAACCGCGCTGTTGTATATTTCAACCAGCAGAAATATAATCAGGCTCTGGAGGCTGCTTACGCTGCAAAAGCAATAAAAGAAGATAATGCTGTTAATGAATTGATAAATGAAATAAAACAGTCCGGAAATTAGGAAAAGTTTGTTACAATATAAAAAACACCTGATATATATCAGGTGTTTTTTAGTATTTACGCTGAAAATTAGCCTATTACAGGAGCAACAAAAGTTCTTGCTGCAAGATCTTTATCCAGCTGCAGCAGAGCATTTTTGTCATCACCGATGAGTTTTAGAGTTGCTAAAACTCCGCTGACTGTTGCTTCTTCTTCGACCTGTTCTTTAATGTACCAGTCTAAAAGACTTAGTGCGGCTCTATCTTTTACCTCATCTGCAACATCGGCAAGGTGGTTAATTCTTGAAGTTACATATTGCTCGTGTTTCAATACCTGTTCAAAAATTTCCAGCGGAGTTTTTCCTTCAACCACAGGTTTTTCAATTGCTCTTAAATCAATTTTTCCGCCTCTTTCATTCAGATAGTTAAACATGCCGATAGCGTGAGCGTGTTCTTCCTGAACCTGAACATCAAACCAGTTCACAAAACCTTGCAAATTTTGTTCCATAAAATAAACTTTCATTGCAAGATAAAGATATTCAGAATATAATTCCTTATTAATTTGTTCATTAAATTCTTCTTCAAGTTTTGCATTTATCATAATAATATCCTCCTTTATTTTGTCTTTAGTATAGCATAAAATACAATAAAAAATTGCAAATAGAACTTGTTATAGAGCAATTATTTTGAGCATTTTATATTAGAAAGTCCGGCATTCATTGGATTCCACGGATCTTTCTTTTGGGTTTTTATCAAATTTTGATAAAATTCAACTTTATAGTTCAATAGATCAATTTGCTTATTAATTTCCTGCTGGCGCTGTAGTGCTTTTTCTCTTGTCTTATAAATAATTTTGTATCTTTCTTCTATTGTAGAATCTCCGAGCAGGCACAGGTCTATATATTTTTTTATGGACTTAGTGTCAGTTCCGGCATCACGCAGGCATTTAACAATTTTTACCCAGCCTAAATCATCTTCTGAAAACTGTCTTATATTGTTTTTGTCCCTTTGGACAAACGGGAAAAAACCGCACTTTGCCCAGAATCTTAATGTATGTTCGGATATATCAAGTTTTTGGGCGACTTCTTTTATTTTATACATAATTATTATTCCTCTAGTTTTAAAAACGGGCGGAAATTGCTCTGCAATTTCCGCCTGCCCATATTATTTGCAAATTCTTTCTTTCAGAGTATTTTGTATATCTTTTATGATAAGTTCTTTTGTTAGGTGATACCTGTTATACAATTCTTCAAGCGGCACTCTGTCGCTGAATTCTTTTTCTGCTCCGAAATTTAATGTTTTGATGTCGGAGTTTCCGTAGAATCTTGAAATTTTTTCGCCGAACCCGCCGTCAAGACATCCGTCCTCAAGTGTTATTACAAGTTCGTGGTCTTGCTTCAAACTTTCAAGAAGTTCTCTGTCAATACCTGTTGTATAGATTGGATTAATCAAAGTCGGATTGATGCCATATTTTGAAATTAATTCATCTTTAACTTCAACTGCCAGATTGAAGAAATTACCAAGCCCTAAAATTGCAATCTTGCTGCCTTTAGAGATAACTTTGTATTTGTTAATCTTTGAATAATCTGTAGTATCAGGAATACCTGTTGAGATAAGTTCTGCTGCCGGAACTCTTATTGCGGTCGGATGTTCGTTTTGATTATAAGCATATTCAAGCATTGCAAGATACTCTTCTTTGTTTGTCGGTGACATATATACAAGGTTAGGGATATTGCTTATCAGAGGAATATCAAAAGTGCATAAATGTGTTGCATCCGCATTAGAAATCCCGCCCCAATATACAAGCATTGTGATAGGTGAATTATTTAACCCCAAATCCTGTGATAACTGGTCGTATGTTCTTTGAATGAATGAACTCATTACGGTAAATATCGGTTTTGCTCCGCTTTTTGCAAGGGCAGAAGCGTATGCAACCGCATGTTCTTCCGCAATGCCGACATCAGTGTATTGGCTGCCCATTTCCTGTCTGTATTTTTTATCAAATCCAAAAACTCCCGGAGTTCCTGCTGCTATTACAATTGCATTTTTATCTGATTTGATTTTTGCAGAGATAAAATCTTTTGTAATAGAAGTATAATCTTCGGTAGAAGTTTGGATGTTTTCCGGCTTTGTATCAAGTATTCCTGGCATAGTGAAGTGGAATGTTTCTTTGTCGTTTTCAGCCTGTGCAAGTCCTTTCCCTTTGAGTGTATGGATATGTACAACCGTAGGTTTATTGGTATCTTTTATCCTTGAGAAAGCGTTAATAAGGTCTTGAACATTGTTGCCGTTTTCGACATACATATAATCAAATCCTAATGCTTTAAACATATTGCATTCTGCCTGCCCCTGAGTTTCTCTTAATTGTTTCAGGTTTCCGTACAGTCCGCCGTGGTTTTCTGCAATAGACATTTCGTTGTCATTTACAATAATAATTATATTGCTGTTAAGTACGGCTGCATTATCAAGTCCTTCCAGTGCTTCGCCGCCGCTTAAAGAACCGTCGCCGATAAGTGCTATTACATTGTATTTTTCGCCTTTTAAATCTCTTGCTTTTGCAACACCTGCGGCAAGGCTGACGGAAGTTGAAGTGTGCCCTATTTTAAACAGGTCGTATTCACTTTCTTCCGGTGCTGTGTAGCCTGTGTATTTCAGATATTTATCAGGATCTGTAAAGCCTTCTTTGCGTCCGGTTAATATTTTATGCGGATAGCATTGATGCGAAACATCATAAATTATTTTATCAGACGGAAGATTAAATACATAATGCAGTGCTATAGTTGCTTCGGCAATCCCGAGATTCGGCGCCATATGCCCGCCGATTGTATTTACTTTTTTTATTATTAATTCTCTCATTTCTTCTGCAAGTGCAGTCATTTCATCTATAGTTAAAAGTTTTACATCTTTTGAATTGTTAATTTTGTCAAGTATCATTAAATGTCCTCTCTTTCTTATCTACAATTATATTATAACCTTGAGAGTAACTATCAAACAATAGGGAGTAAATATATTTTACAAAATTTTAATTAGGGCTTATTATTTGAACTTTTATTGATTTCTCTTTAGTTTTATAATAATTTATTTATACAAGATTTAATAAAATGAGGCGGAAATGAAAATATTAATAGGTTTATCAGGCGGTGTAGATTCGACTGTTGCGGCATTGCTATTAAAGCAGCAGGGATATGAACTCATCGGGGCAACTATGTCTATCTGGGGAAAAGGTGAAGAGGCTGTTAGTTCCGGACATAAAAATGCCTGCTACGGACCTGATGAACTCAAAAGTATCGAAGGCGCAAAACAGGTAGCCAGCCGGCTCGGTATTCCGTATCATGTTTGTAATTGTGTAGAACAGTATGAAAAATATGTTCTGGATAATTTCCGCACCGAATATGAAAAAGGACGCACTCCAAATCCTTGTGTGCTGTGTAATTCTTATATAAAGTTCGGTGCTTTGCCGCAAACGGCAAAACTTGACGGGATTGAATTTGATAAGTTTGCAACAGGGCATTATGCACGGATTGAGGAAAAAGACGGAAAGTTTTTATTAAAAAAAGGAGTTGCGCCTAAAAAAGACCAATCTTATTTTCTCTACAGGCTGAAACAGGAACAGTTAAAAAATCTTCTGCTTCCGCTCGGCGGTTATACAAAAGAAGAAATTCGTAAAATTGCGGAAGATAACGGGCTGGAAGTTGCGCAAAAACCGGATAGTCAGGATTTTTACGGCGGTGATTATAACGAACTTTTACACCTGCCCGAAAAACCAGGCAATATTGTGAATCCGGACGGTAAAATACTCGGAAAACATAAAGGTATATGGAATTATACGGTCGGGCAGCGCAAAGGTATTGGTATTTCTTCAACAGAACCTTTATATGTGCTGGAATTGAGGAAGGATACAAACGAAGTTGTAATAGGGCCTGTTGATAAAACATTTAAAAAATCACTCACTGCCGTAAATTTAAGCTGGGTGCTTGATGAACCGTTGACGAAAGAATATAGAGTTACGGCAAAAATACGTTCAACCCAGCAGCCTGTGCCGGCAATTGTGAAACCGGTTGATGATAATCATATTGAAGTGGTTTTTGACGATATGCAAAAGTCAATTGCTATAGGGCAGTCTGTTGTGTTGTATGACGGAGATATTGTTCTTGGCGGCGGAATAATTGATTCTGCTATTTAGACGATTTGTTATCTTTTCGGAAGCCTTGAGTTTTGGATACTGTTCTTCCGATTGATTTTATCAAATCTTCAATTTGTTTCCTTTGTTCAATGTGTTCTCCCGTACCGCTTTTATTCGGATAAATTTCATATTTTGTACTGAAATCTGCGGTTGTTACATTAGGCATAATGACATTTGCTCCGCTTTGAAGTGCCATTATTCTGCCTTTCGGATTGAGAGTTTCCATAGCGGTGGTTGCCGGAATATTTATATCAGGAAGCATTATTCGTGTCAGAGCCATAACTTTTAGGGCAAGAGTCAGATTTCCTGCCGGATTTTTTGCAAGCGGAGTATTCGGATGCGGAATAAATGGGCCGATACCTATCATATCGGCATTAATATCTTTGAAAAACAAAATATCATCTGCAAGAGATTCAATTGTCTGCCCCGCAAGTCCGACAAGGCAGCCCGTTCCTGTTTCATATCCGAGTTTTTTTAAATCTTTAATACACCTCAACCGGTTTTCAAAACTCATGTTAGGGTGCATTTGGTTATACAGATTTTTATCGGTGGTTTCTATTCTTATTAAAAATCTGTCAGCACCTGCATCTTTGAAGGCTTTGTAATCTTCAAAACTCCTTTCGCCGATACTTAGAGTTACCGCAGTATCAAGTTTTTTGATAGTTTCAATAATTTTGCATAAAGTATTTGTTGTATAAGAATAATCTTCACCTGATTGGAGCACAATTGTTTTGTAACCTGCATTAACTGCTTTTTGTGCACATTCCGTAATCTCTTCAACTGTCATTCGGTATCTGTCGATACGGCTATTTTCTGCTCGTAATCCGCAGTATTTACAAGTTCTGGAACAGGTGTTCGAAAATTCAATAAGACCTCTTAAATGAATTTCATCTCCTGTATTGTCTTTTCTTACTCTGTCCGCATGAGAAAACAGCCAATCATTCCGGCTGTTGTCTTTTAAAATATCTATAATTTCTTGTTTTGTAAAATTTGTCATTTTTAACTTTCCGGAGCCGGTTTGTTTATACCATTACCATACCGAGTTCTTCAAGCATTTTTTTGTCATCTTCTGATTTTGAACCTGCCGTAGTCAGATAATTCCCGACAAGAACAGAATTTATCCCGGCTATAATTCCGAGTTTTTGATTTTCTTCAGAAAGCCTTGTTGTTCTTCCGCCTGCATAGCGAAGAACCGCATTCGGCAGTATTATTCTAAAAATACAAATGGTTTTTAATATTTCTTCTTCATTAATTTTATCGCCGTAATTTTCAAGCGGCGTGCCTTTTATAGGACAAAGAATATTCATCGGGACAGATTCAGGATTAAGTTCTTTCAGAGTTAGAGCCATATCAACTCTGTCTTCTCTTGTTTCGCCCATTCCGATAATTACTCCGCAGCATACTTCCATCCCGTATTTTTGAACAAGTTTAACAGTATTTATTCTATCTTCAAATGTATGCGTTGTACAAATAAATTTGTGATAGTTTTCAGAAGTATTTATGTTGTGATGAAATCTTTTCAAGCCGGCATCTTTTAATTGTTTAATCTGAGATTCCGTTAAAATTCCAAGTGATGCACAGCAGGTCAGACCTTCAATTTTAGAAATTTCTCTGACCATTTGAAGAATAATCTCAAAATCTTTAGCTGAAGGACGTCTGCCGGAAGTTACAATAGCAAATCTTGATGCTCCGTTTTCTTTTGCGCTGTATGCTGCTTTTTTCACAGTTTCGACATCCAGTATAGGGTGGCATTCAATTTCTGCGTGGTTGTGGCTGCTTTGTGCACAGTATTTGCAGTTCTCACTGCAGGCACCTGTTTTTGCACTTATTATACTGCAGGCTTCTACTTCGTTAGAAAAAGTTTCATGAGTAATTTCCCGTGCAATTTTAAGCAACTCTTCAAGCGGGGTATCGTATAGTTTTAAAAAATCTTCTTTTGTATAGTCTTTGTATTTATCCATAATTTCCACCTTCTAAATCGAATATTAACATGATATTACAAAAATAATTTTTTGAGTAAATATAAGCGATTAGTATCAGCGGGAGTTATTTTCCAGAATGCCGCAAGATACGACATATCCGGTTGTCCAGCAGTTTTGGAGGTTAAAGCCTCCGCAGAACCCGTCTATATCCATTACTTCTCCGCAGCAGTATAAATTTTTATACTTTTTAAATTCAAGAGTAGATGGATTGAGTTCTTTTAAGTCAATGCCGCCGCAGGTTACGACCTCTCCGTCCTGAACTTTTCCTGTTATGTTAATTTCAAAAGATGTAAGGTTTTCATAAATTTTATCACGGCTTTTTCCGTTTATTTTGTGGCAAGGTGTTTCGGGGTTAATATGCAGTGTATTCAGCATAAAAACAGCGAGAGATTTCGGAATATATTTCCCGAGTAAATTTTTTATTTCTTTGTGCGGATTTTTATTAAATTCTTCCTGCAAATTAAAGTCTTCAATCATTTTTATCTTTAATTTATACGGCATTTTTTCTCTTGCAAGTATGGAGGAAATTTTATAGATAACAGGGCCTGAAACTCCTCTATGAGTAAATAATAAATCTCCTGTACATGTATTTTTACCGTTTTTAATTAAAACATTTTTCAGGCTTACACCTGCAATTTGCGAAAAATCCTCATTTGTAACTAGTCCGACAAGTGATTGAACGGGCGGAATAAGGTTTATATCCATATCAGAAATCATTTGGTATCCGGAATGTCCTCCTATTGCGAGAACAACGGCATCAAATGCGTAATCGGACTTTTCTGTTTTTATTTTATATCCGTTTTTCAGCGGGGAAATTTTTTCGATTTTTTCGGTTACAAAATTACAGTTTTTTATTTTCTCCAGTAATTTTGTTCTGACCTCTGCCGCAGAATTTGACTCCGGAAAAATTCTCATATCATTTTGCGTATAAGTTTTTACTCCGATATTTTCCATAAAATTCAGAGTATCTTTTGTCGAAAATCTTGAAAATAGCGAATATAAAAATTTTTCGCCTCTGGGGTAATTTTTTGCAAGAAGTTTAAAATCAAATTCCGCAAAAGCAAGATTACAGCGTCCGCCGCCTGTTGGCAGAAGAGTTCTTAGAAATTTTCCCTTATCAAATATTGTAATATCTTTAAAACCCGAATCCAGAAGATATTTTGCACATGCGCATCCTGCAGGGCCTGCTCCTGCTATTGCGATTCTCAAATTAGAAATCAACTCTTGTACCATATAAAAACACCATCTCCGGATTTTCCAGATCGTTGTGCATTTCAACTATACTCTTGTGCAGAACTGGATGTACAAAACTCGAATTTAATTCAAGCATAGGTACAAGCGTAAACGCTCTTAAATGTACAAATTTGTGCGGAATTGTTAATTTTTCATCATTTATAATTTCTTTGTCATAAAACAGAATATCTATATCAATTGTTCTGTCTTCGTAGTTTTGCGATTCGTTTTCTTCTCTGCCTAATTTTTTTTCTATTTTTTGGCAAATATCAAGCAATTCATAAGGCGAATATTGCGTTTTTATTTCAATAACAGCATTGACAAACCAGTTTTTGGTGCTCATATTCCAGGGCTCTGTTTCATAGAACGCAGATGTTCTGACTATGGAGATTTTTTCTTCAGCACCGATTAAACCGGCTGCCTGCTGGACATAACCGATTCTATCCCCCTGATTTGAACCTAAACTTAAATATGCTATTGCCATACCCTGATTTTATAAATTTTTGTATATATTGTCAACATGTTATATTCTTTGATGTATAATTCTCTTGTTATGGTTACTTATTCAATTATTTTAATTTTATTACTGCTGGTTATAGTTGCAATGTTTAGTGAACTTTTCCTGTACGGATTGGTTTCGACATTGATTTTTATAATATTGCTGCCGTTTTATTATGTTTTCCGTGTCATAAGCGGTAAATTTTTATACGGATGGCGTGAAAAACTCGGTTTTTTTAGAGCACCGGATTTAGGCTCAAAAGTAATAATGTACCACGGAGTTTCCGTCGGTGAAGTGATTGCGCTTGAAAATCTTATAAAAAAGACAAAAGAAGTTTTTCCGGAATATAAAATCGTGGTTACCACAGGAACGAAAACAGGACAGGAAATTGCAATAAAAAAATATTCAAAAATTGTTGATTTTATAACATATTTTCCTTTTGATATAGCGTTTTGCGTGCAAGCCTTTTTCAGTAAAATCAAACCGACTGTAGTTTTGATAGCAGAAACCGAATTATGGCCGATTTTTGCCTCATTTTGCAAGTTAAAAGGTATAAAATTATATACAATAAACGGTAGAATGTCTGATTCTACATACAAATTGTACAGAATGTGCAGATATTTTTTCAAAAAAATACTTGTAAAATATACAAAAATATTAACCCAGAGTGAAATTGACCGTAATAAATTGATATCAATCGGAGCTCCGCCAGAAAAAACCTTTGTAATGAAAAATTTGAAATTTGATGTAAAACCATCAGATGAAACCGTTGAAATCGGTCAGAGCGGATACAGGGTAATTATTGCGGGAAGTACGCATAAGCCTGAAGAAGAAATTATTATAAATATATTCAAAGAAAAACTCCAAAAATATACGGATATTAAACTTCTTCTTGTTCCGCGGCACACAACGCGGCTGCCTCAGATTACTCCGCTGCTTGATCAAAGCGGCATAAGTTATGGTTTTCGTTCCCAAAATGATACTTTTGATAAAAAAGATATTATTGTTCTTGATACAATGGGCGAACTCGGTAAAATGTATTCAATATGTTATTTTGCATTTATCGGCGGCAGTTTTAATAATACAGGCGGTCATAATCCGCTTGAGGCAACAGTGTATTCAAAACCGACAATTACAGGGCCTTCTATTCATAATTTCAGGGATATCTACTGGCTGCTTTCCCGTTCAAAAGCCGGCAAAGTTGTTAAAACTCCTGAAGAGTTGAGCAGTTATATTGAAGTTCTGCTTTCGGATAAAGAATTTTATAATCAGGCTTGCAAAGATTGCGAAACAATTTTCAACGATCAGCAGGGCGCACTTGATGTCGTAATTGATGAATTGAAACAGATATTGTAATATCAATAACGATGTATATTAAGTTAAGTTTGTTTTTCTGTCGTTTTTTAATAATTGACATTCCGTATTTCCTGTCCGGAATCGTATATTCAGGCAATATAAATCAGTCTTAAAAGTTGGCTTATCTATTGTTCTCTTTTTAATGTAACGAAATGTAACGAAGAAAGGGAAAAAATTAAAGAAAGCGGATAAAGTGACCGATAAAAGAGATATAGGAAACAAGATGAAAGGGTCACAACAATGGGT
>CALUYV010000022.1 GCA_944325095.1 Candidatus Gastranaerophilales bacterium
TGCGCTTGGCGCGATTCGAACGCGCGACCTATCCCTTAAAAGGGGAGTGCTCTACCTGCTGAGCTACAAGCGCAAATGTCTATTTATACTTCCTAGTGACGATGTTCCCACCGCATATTTTTATGTTATCAAGAACATATTTTATTGTCAACAGTTTTTGTTATATTTTCGCTTAATTTAAAATTTTTTATTTTTTCTCTTTTGCTTTTAAAAAGACTCAGGTTGTCTGAGCCTTTTTAATTTATTCAATATTGCTGAATTTTCTCGCACATTCAAACATTGTATTTAACAGGGCGGCATTACTGTTCAGGTTCATTCCGTTATTTTCCAGTACCTGTTTTATTCTGTCCTCCCATAGTGTATAAATATCTCCTTTATCTAATTCCAGAACCTGTCCTATTATTGAAAGTTCTTTATAATCTATAGGTATCGGATAGGCTCCGCGCAGCATGTCAACCATATCCACCCTTCTTTTTCTCGGGAATGCTTTTAGAAAGTTTATTATACTTATATTCTTTTCTGCAATTACGTTTTTTAATAGTTCAAGAGTATCGTCCTGCAAAATCGGTTCCTGCGGAATTTTGTATTCTTCAAATTCTTCAGGACTGATATTCATAACCGTTGCGATTCTTTCTATTGTTGTGCTTCTTGTGGAAAACGGGATAGTTTCATCAATAAGATTATATACATAAGATAATGTCACTCCAATCATTTCTGCAAAGTCTTTTTTGTGAAGCTGGTTTTCTTCAAGGAATCTTGCAACTTTTTCTGAACTTTTTAATGTTTGTGTTTTGTCTTTCATTTCAGATACCTCATTTTTTCTATAATTTAATCATTCTTTATCTTTTTGTTAAGCATACGGTCGATATTCCATTTTGGTAATTTTTATTTAAGTTAAAATATTAAATATAATGTAATTTTTACAATAAAGGATTTTTTATGAAATTAATTGCCGGATTAGGAAATATTGGAGATAAATATATTTTTACCCGCCACAATGCCGGGTTTATGGTTGTTGATAAATTTGCCGTGGATAAGGGTATTTCGTTCAAAGAAGATAAAAGATTGAAATGTTTTATTGCAAAATATAAATCTTCCGCTCAGGAATACATGCTCATAAAACCGACAACTTTTATGAATTTGTCGGGTGAAGCCGTGCAGCTGGTAATGAATTACTATAAAATTCCTGTGTCGGATGTTTTAGTCGTTTTTGATGATATATCTATTCCCGCAGGCAAAATGAGATTTAGAGCAAACGGTTCTGACGGTGGTCATAACGGTATAAAGTCCGTTATAAAATCTCTGGGGTCAAGTAATATCACAAGGTTAAAAATCGGTATAGGCCCTCAGCCGCCGGTTCCGTCCGAGGCTTTTGTTTTGCAGAATTTTTCACCCGAACAACTGGAGTTATTAAAACCTGTTATTAAAAAATCGGTTGAAGCAATTGAGTATTATTTTGAAAACGGTATTGTAAAAACTCAAAATTTGTATAATTAACCGGTTTGTATATTTATATGTTTAATGTTATAATTCCATCAGGCTTAGGGTATTAAGGAGTGAAATTAAATGAGTTTACAGTTGGCTGAACAATTTGAAGCGAATGAGCAATACGAACAGGCATTTGAAGAATATAAAAAAGAGTACGATAATAACAAAACAGATATTAGTATTTTAGAGCGTTTAGGGCATATTTCTCTTATTTTGAACAAACCTGAAGATGCTGCGAATTATTATTATGGTATTTTACAGATAGATCCTGCAAATTCTCTTGCATTTGTGCAATTGATGCAGATTTATGAAAATACAGACAAGTATAAATATTATATTTTCCGGGGTAACAGAAATACTCTTGAAGGTAAGTTGGAATTTGCCATAAATGATTTTAAAAAAGCACTGTCTTACTGCACTGAGGATGAAAAGGCACAGGTAATGACAAGACTTACCCTTGCTAATCTTTATCTTAGCACCGGTAAAAAAGAAAAAGCAATTGATGAATATAATTTAATTTTAGAACATGACAATCTTCCCGAAGAGATTTTTCTTCAGCTGGCAGATATATATCTCAAGGATGAAATTTATTCCAGTGCGGTTTATGTATTGAACAGAGCAAGAGAAAAAGGTTACGATAACGACAAGATAAAAGAAGCACTTGCGGCTGTGTATTTAAAAAGCGGTGATGCAGAGAATGCATTTGTTTATACAAAAGATGAATTGTTGAAAATCCAGTGTCTGCTGGAACAGGGCAAACATACCGAAGCAAATAATAAACTTTTAAGTCTTCCTGATGAATATAAACAGGTTCCAAAATATTATTCTTTAATGGCGCAGTATTATTATTCCATAAAAGATTTTGATAAGGCTCTTGAATTTGTTGAAGAATTCAGCAAGAAACAGCCGAATTCGCCGTTGACATATCAAATGAAAGCTTTGATATATGAAGAAAAGAATGATGATTATAACTCTCATCTCAACTGGGGCCGGTATAATATGCTCCGGGGCAATCGTGATATTGCAGTCAATGAATTTCTTTCAGCAGTTCAGTATAATGATAAAGATGTGAATGTATTGTTCACTCTTGCAGATATGCTTACAGAAAACAAAGAGATTAATCATGCTGCCGAGTATTATGAAAAAATTGTAAAAATTGATCCTAAAAACAAAGAAGCATTGCGAAAACTTGCCGATTATCGTGAAAGTATAGGTGATTACCAGAAACAGACAGATTATCTGGAAGCCTTGTATGTTGCAGATAAACGTGATTTAGAATCATTGAAAAAACTTGCTTCTGCATACGAAAGAATTAAATTAAAACAAAATGCAATTGATGCTTACAAAAAGTATCTTGAATTATCCAGTGATGAAGTTGAGAATAAGAAAATTCAAAATAAACTGGATAAACTTCAAAATAATGCGGAGGCTGAAGATGCCGGACTGATTGATAAAATTATGTCCCTCTTTCAGAAAAAATAATAAGTTCGTGAAGATATAAGGTTTGTTTTCTTCATTAACTTTTATCACATTTTTGCCAAAAAGAAGTCATTACGGCTTCTTTTTTTTGTATAATAAAAACATAATTTTAAATAAGGGGCAGTATGAGCAGGTTTATTGGAATTTTCGGAATAGTTTTAATTTTGGCTATAGCATATTTAATGTCAAATAACAAAAAAATGATAAATTATAAAACTGTGGGCATGGGTTTTTTGCTTCAAATTTTGTTTGCGGTTTTTATTTTTAAAGTGAAATTCGGACAGGATTTGTTTAAATTAATAGGCAAATTTATTCAAAAACTTCTTGTATTTGCAAGTCAGGGCGGAGAATTCGTCTTTGGCGGACTTATGAATGAAAAATTCGGCGAAATGTTTATACATCACGGAGGAGCAATATTTGCGCTGCAGTTGATTTCTTCTATGATATTTATGATGATTTTAGTCAATATTTTGTATCATTATGGAATAATGCAGAGAGTTGTTGCCTTTTTGGGAAAAGGTATGAATAAACTTCTTGATGTGAGCGGTGCAGAAGCCCTGTCTAATGTCGCAAGCGCATTTGTAGGGCAGATTGTTGCACAGATTATGATAAAACCATATCTTGCTAATTTGACAAGATCGGAACTTCTTGCCTCAATGGCAGGTTCTCTTGCATGTATATCAGGTTCAATTATGCCGATATATATAAAAATGGGGATTCCTGCAGAGTATCTTCTTGCCTCTTCCATAATGGCTGCGCCGGGTGCGCTTGTTATTTCCAAAATAGTTTATCCGGAAACAGGAGATCCCGAAACAAGCAAAGATTTTAAAATTTCCGTAAGCAAACGCAACAGACAGCATGTCAATGTGTTTGATGCGATATCTTCCGGTGCCTCCGAGGGTATGAAAGTCGGAATAAATGTTGTTGCAATGATACTTGCTCTTGTTGCTCTTGTTGCAATGATTGACTGGTTTCTCGGCGGATTCGGCAATTTTGTTGTAAAATATCTTCATTTCAATCTTGCGTCTATCGGATTTGATTTAACACAACTTTCATTAAAAATGATTTTAGGGAAGATTTTCGCTGTATTTGCACTGTCAATGGGCGTTCCGCTGCATGAGGCAACAACAGTCGGCGGATTGATGGGAACAAAACTCGTATTAAATGAAATGGTTGCGTATATGGATTTGACAAATCCGGCATTGCATCTTTCTCAAAAATCATTCCTGATTGCAAGTTTTGCCCTGTGCAGTTTCGGTAATTTCGGTTCTATTGCCATACTGCTTGGCGGTATTGGCGAACTTGCTCCGAACCAGCGTAAAAATCTTGCGAGATTAGGTGTTCGTGCTTTAATATGCGGAACTTTAACCTGTTATATGTCTGCTTGTATTGTAGGTATTTTATTTAATTAAATTTGTGTCATTTTTAATAAGTCTGGTATAATTTTGGTATGGAGATAATAAGAGAACTAAAAACAATTCCGAATTTATCAGCGGCACTGGGTTTTTTTGACGGGCTGCATCTGGGGCATCAGGCTGTCATAAATTGTGCGGTTAATTATGCCAGAGAGAAGAATTGTCCGGCTGCTGTTGTGACATTTAAACATCATCCGTTTTGTTATCTTCAGGGAATGAAGGCTCCTAAGTATATTTTGACAAGAGATGAAAAATATCGTCTGCTTGACGGAATGGGAGTGGATTATGTTATAGAACTTGATTTTGATGCAATAAAAGATTTATCAGCGGAAGAATATGTTAGAGATATTCTTGTGAAATATTTTTCACCTGTCGGTATTTCCACTGGTTTTTCTCACTATTTCGGCAAAGACAAATCCGGAAATGTTAATTTATTAACCGAATGGCAGAGGAAATATAATTATTCTTATTTTGCGACTCCGGCAAAAACTTTGTACGGGGTGAAAATAAGTTCGACCGCTGTCAGAAATTATATAAAAGGCGGTAATGTCGATCTTGCAGAAGCACTCCTTGGCAGAAAATTTGCAATAGCGGGAACTGTTCAAAAAGGAAAAAGAAAAGGTCATAAATTGGGATTTCCTACCGCTAATATTTTTTATCCGCTTGAAATTATACAGCCTCCAAGGGGGGTATATGATGTAAATGTCGTGTTGGATAACGGTTCACGACACCGCGGGGTGGCAAACTACGGGGTTTGTCCGACCGTAACAGATTCCGGGATAACATCATTTGAAGTTCATATTTTGAATTTTGACGAAGATATTTACGGCAAAGATATTAAAATTGAATTTAACCGCAAAATCAGGGATGAAATTAAATTTGAAAATCTTGACCAATTGAAACTGCAGATAACTTTTGATATCAATTCATTAAAATAATTCCGGCAGATTTATTCCGGATTTTATAAAATTTGTATTTTTAATTAGTTTTCTTCTTTATTTTTTATATTTGTTATATAATTCTTATTGAGGAAATTATAATGTTACTTGAATTTTTACAATCAAAAATACATAGAGCAACTGTTACCGATGCCAACTTGAATTATGTCGGTTCGATTACTATAGATGAAACTCTTTTGAATAGTGCCGGAATGAGAGAATGGCAGAAAGTTGAAATTCTGGATGTCAATAACGGAGAAAGATTTCAGACTTATATAATTAAAGGAAGAGCAAATTCCGGTGAAATTTGCTTGAACGGTGCGGCAGCAAGAAAAGTTCAAAAAGGGGATAAAATTATTATTGTTACATACGGTCAGTTTGAAGAGAAAGAACTTCAAAATTACAAGCCGACTATTGTTATTGTTGATGATAATAATAAAATTGTTGAAACTAAGTAATTTTGTTAAGTTTGTTAACATAATAATATTTTTATTTTTTTACTGTATTTTTTTTATATTTTTTCTTAAATTTTTGTTTTAAAATGAAAAATTTTCTATTATTTTTATTTTTAGAAAAATATTTATAATTCTTTTTTTTATTTTAATTTTGTACTCTTCTTCTTTATATAATCTTTACAGGGCTACCTCTTGACCTTTAGGATAAATCTTTTTATAGTAAGTTTATAGTCTTAAACAGTTTTGATATTATAAGAAAGAGGTTAGTATGACAGAGTTCTCACATGCAAGACTTGACGGAAAAGTTTACACGGCAAAAGAAATTAAAGAGATTATCAAAGCGAACAATGTAAAATTTATAAAACTACAGTTCGTTGATATTAATGGTCAGGTTAAAAATATGTCTGTTCCATCAGAGCAGATTGATAAGGCTTTGAATAACGAGATAATGCTTGATGGTTCATCAATAAAAGGTTTCAGAAGTATTGAAACTTCTGATATGTTTTTCCATCCTGATATAAACAGTTTTCAGATTTTGCCGTGGAGAGGTTCAGACGGTGTAAATTCCGCAAGATTGATATGTGATATTTATAATGCTGACGGTACTCCGTTTGAAGGGTGTCCGAGATGCAATTTGAAAAGAGTTATGCAGGAAGCGGAAAAATTAGGTTTTTCCATGAATGTCGGGCCGGAAGCGGAATTTTTCTTGTTTTCCAAAGATAATAACGGAAATGTTACGACCAACACTCAGGATCATGCCGGATATTATGATGTAGGCCCGGAAGATTTAGGCGAAGATGTTCGTTCTGATATTGTTTTGACATTACAGGAAATGGGTTTTGATATAGAAGCATCTCATCATGAAGTTGCAGACGGGCAGCACGAAATTGATTTCCGTTATGCGGATATTTTAACCGCTGCCGATAATGTTACAACTTTCAGAGTTGCAGTAAAAGCAATTGCCGCAAAACATAACCTGCATGCAACATTTATGCCTAAGCCTATTTTTGGTATTAACGGCTCCGGTATGCATTGTAATGTTTCTTTGTTTAAAGACGGTCAGAATGCTTTTTATGATGAAAATGCTGAATACCAATTGTCTGAAACTGCAAAATATGCAATCGGCGGTATGCTGAAACATGTAAAAAATATTACAGCAGTTACAAATCCTCTTGTGAACAGTTATAAAAGACTTGTTCCGGGGTATGAAGCACCTGTTTATCTTGCGTGGTCGCTTGCAAACAGAAGTGCATTACTGAGAGTTCCGGCAAAACGCGGTGTATCTACAAGGGTTGAACTTCGTTCACCGGATCCTGCATGTAATCCATACCTTGCTTTTGCCGCAATCCTTGAAACATGTCTTGACGGTATCAGAAATAAAATAGATCCGCCGGCTCCGGTTGAAAGTAATATTTACAAACTTACTTCCAAAGAACGCAAAAAACAAAGAATTGACGCACTTCCGGGCAGTCTGGCAGAAGCTCTTGAATATATGGATAAATCCCTTGTTGCTCAGGCAGCACTTGGCGAACATATTTTTAAAGAGTTTATGACTTCTAAGAAAAAAGAATGGGATTCTTTCAGAACTTATGTTTCTCAGTGGGAACTTGACAGGTATCTGGAAAGATACTAATCGTATTTTAATTATAAGAAAGCAATCTTTCAATTTTATGAGAGATTGCTTTTTTGTTTATTTTATATCTTTAAAAAATTCATTTGCGATTAACTGTGAATACTTGTCTTTTTCATTCACCGATACAAGAATTTTGTCGCTGCCGTCGTTATCTTTTGCAACCGAGATTATTCCTGAAATTTCACCTATCGGAAGTTTTCTTATTCTTGCGCAAAACCTGACATAAGGAACAGTCTGACCGTAGGAATGCATAGTACCTTTTTCTGTTATTCTAAAATCTTCCAGTGCATCTGATTGATATTTTATTTTTCCTATTGCGTTTTTTATTCTTGTTTCAGCATCGTCTGCTTTTATATCTTCCTGTGATAATATTTGTTTTTTGCCCGAATCCACAACAACCATTTTTTGTCCGGTTGCTTTATGTTCCGCTAAAACAGCATTATAACCCATTATTCCTGCAGCTTTTTCGATTTCAAATTCTTTGTTTATTTTTGAAAAATCGCCGATTTTTTGTGCTCTTTCCAATACTATATCATGACTTGGATTAACAAAATTTTTAAACTGCGTTATTAAAAATTCTTTTCCTCCAAACGAAACAAACCCCACAATTACTGCGGTTAGAATAATTGCTCTTGTTACGTTTTTTAAACAACTCATGTTGAAATCCTCTCATTTTTATATGAATATTATAATATGAGCAAGTCTGAAATCAATCACATAAACAGTTGGGAAGTTAATCCCGAAGATACTACTCCTGTTATGCAGCAGTACCTTGAGATAAAAAAAGAAAATCCGGAAATTCTTTTGTGGTATCGTTTAGGAGATTTTTACGAAACTTTTTTTGAAGATGCTCTGATTATGTCTAAAGAATTGGAACTGACTCTTACCGGCCGTGATGCAGGCCCGAAACTCGGCAGGGTGCCGCTTGCCGGAATTCCCGCCAAAGCAGCCGATGCTTATCTTGAAAAACTTGTTCATAAAAATTACAAAGTTGCTATCTGCGACCAGCTGGAAGATCCTAAATTTGCAAAAGGTCTTGTAAAACGGGGTGTAACAAGAATTATTACCGCCGGAACCCTCACAGAGAGCAATCTTTTAAATCAGAATTCAAACAATTATATTTGTGCAATTTTTAAAAATGAAAAACAGGATATTTTCGGGTTTGCTTATACAGATATTTCAACCGGAGATTTTAAAGTTACGCAGGCAAATTTGAATTTGATTATGGCTGAACTTGCCAGAATTTCGCCTTCTGAAATTGTTGCGCCCGGATTAAAGCAGGATATAAAGCCTTTCCAGATTGTGCCTGATGAAGTTATTGATCTTCCCGAGGAAATCACAAAGAAATATAATTGTTCAAAAATTCCGGCATCTGTATTTGAAACAAATTTTGCGGAAAATAATTTGAAAACGGTATTTAAAACGCAGAGTCTTGAAAGTTTTGGATATTCAAAATACAAAACAGGATTCAGAGCTGCAGGTGCTCTGCTTGCTTATGTCTGGGAAACTCTCAAAGGGAATATGCCAAAATTTGAACGGATTGAATCTTATGAATTATCAGAATATATGATTTTAGACAGTTCGACCAGAAAAAATTTAGAACTGGTTGAAACCCTGAGAGAAAAAAATAAATACGGTTCTTTATTATGGGCCGTTGACAGAACAAAGACCAATATGGGGGCAAGACTCATAAGAAACTGGATTTGCCAGCCTCTTAAAAATGTCAATGAAATTCTTGTCCGGCAAAATTCAGTCTCCGAATTAATAGAAAAAGAACAGATAAGATTTTCTCTTGGCGAACTGTTTGAGAGAATTTACGATATTCAGAGGCTTTCAACCAGAATGAGCAACGGTTCTGCAGGGCCGAAAGATTTTGTGAGTTTGAAGTTGTCACTGAGTGTGCTTCCGGAAATATTTGAAGTCACAAGCGGGCTTGAATTTGATATTTTTGAAAATATAAGGCCGTATAATGAGTTGATTCAGGATTTTGTTTCAATGATTGATAATACAATCGTTGAAAATCCTCCGGTTTTATTAAAAGACGGCGGGATAATAAAAGAAAGAGTCAGCGGAGAGTTGGACTATTTCAGAGATTTGCTCTCCGGCGGCGAGGAATGGCTTAAAAATTTTGAAGAAACAGAAAAAGAGCGTACCGGCATAAAGAATTTAAAAGTCGGTTATAATAAAGTTTTCGGTTACTATATTGAGGTTACTAATTCGTTTTTAAATCAGGTTCCGGATAGTTATGTAAGGAAACAGACGCTTACAGGTGCCGAAAGATTTATTACCGATGAATTGAAAAAACATGAAGATGATGTTCTGTCTGCAAAATTTAAATCAGCAGAGTTAGAATATAAGTTATTTAACGATTTTAGAGAGTATTCAAAAGAGTATGTTTCAAAGATAAGAGAAATCGCAGAATGTATTGCAAATGCCGATGTCTTAAATTCGCTTGCCGAAATAGCTGTAGAAAATAATTATTGCAAGCCGGAAATTGATGATTCGGATGACTTGTTTGTAAAAAACGGCAGACATCCTGTTCTTGAAAAGATTTTACCGCTTGGCGAATATGTTTCAAATGATCTTGAATTAAAATCAAATTCTGTTGATACTACACAGTTTATGATTTTAACGGGGCCTAATATGGCAGGAAAATCTACTTATATGCGGCAAAATGCATTAATTGTTATTCTTGCCCAAATCGGCTCGTGGGTTCCTGCCGATTATGCCAAAATAGGTGTAGTTGATAAAATATTTACAAGGGTCGGAGCAAGCGATGATTTGACGCTCGGCCAGTCAACTTTTATGGTTGAAATGATTGAAACTTCATTTATATTAAATTCCGCAACATCAAAAAGTTTTATTCTGCTTGATGAAATCGGCAGAGGAACAAGCACCTATGACGGGGTTGCGATTGCATGGTCTGTTGCTGAATATATTGCAACGAAAATAAAAGCAAGATGTATTTTTGCAACACATTATCATGAACTCAATGTCATGACAAAAACCTATCCGCAGATTAAAAATTACAGGATTACAATTGCTGAGCAAAACGGTGAGATTGAATTTCTGCGTAAAATTGTGCCGGGCGGAGCAAGCAAAAGTTACGGGATTCAGGTTGCAAAAATGGCAGGGCTTCCGGCAGCTGTTATTAAACGGTCGGAAGATTTAATGTTAAAAATGCAAAAAGATTTTTCAAATAACCTTGCAACCCGCAAAAAAATGAGTAATAATGAAGATAGCATTCCTCAATTATCGTTATTTGGAATGTAAAGTTTTATAAATAATCTAGCAAAATTTTTTAATTTAGTGTTTTCTAATAAAGCAAAAGGAGTGTGTATAAATGAAAGTAGAATTCAGTCCTGTGAATTTCAAATCCGGCATTCAGCCTCAATCTGCTGCGAATGTACAAACGGTGTCGAATCCTTTAACAGAGGCATTAGCACTTGATCAAGAACATGCTTCGAAATCGAAAAATAAAGTAGAATTATTTAATTACAGGCTTCACGATGATAACTGGAGCAAATCTTATGATTTTTCGACCAATACTGTTCATGTCAAATTCCCGAACAGTTTTGACGGAACGGAATATTTTATCGGCGCTGGCGGAAAAGTTACGGAAACAAACGGATGGACATCTCCTGTAATAATTCTTGATAAACACGAGGATCTGGCAAAATATGTTCAGGAAATGAAAGATTACCAGACTAAATCTGCAGGAAGTTATACACAGACACAGCAAATCAATAAAGGTGTTGCCTTTGGTGCCGGCTCTGTCTGGGAAGGTTTTACATCTCCGGAAAAAAGTATTCTGAGTGCAAAAGTTGTAAATTCTCCTGCATTTGAAAAAAGTACCTCTCCGGTTAAATCTGATGAAAAACCTGAAGTTCAACTTCAGGAAGAAAAAATAGATTCAAAATCTCCGGCGGGAGTTTCTGAAAAAACGGAAGTCCCTGCAAAATCTCAAGATGCAGAACCAAAACATAAAACAACTTTTAAAGAAAAAATTGCTAATGTCTGGAAATTTTTTACAAATTTAGGGCAAATGACAGCAGCCGCAGTTAAAGGTTTATTGTATGCCGGCGCAACTGCCGTAACTTTACTTGCTGGTTCGTGGCTGTTTAATACCTTGCCAAAAGCCTTCTCTAAAGAAGGACCTAAATTCGTACAAATTATCAAACAACCGCTTAAAAATATCAGCAAATCCGGAAAAGTTATTGCCGGTATTGGTGCAGCCCTTGTCTTTGGCTATCATTTAATTGCCGGAAGGCTTAGATCCAATCAAAAGACTGCTGTAATTGATCATAAATTACATGTCGGTCACAGGGATGTATAAAATATTATTACTCAATAATTTACAATGACGGACGAAAATCGAATTTCGTCCTTTTTTTTGTCTTGTTATGTAAATTATTTGACATTTTTTTATGCGGACTTTTATAATATTAACAAGACTGATTTTAAATATCATTTGAATTTTATATAGAGATTGCAGTTTAAGGTGGAGCATAATGAATAATTATTTTATAGGGATATTAATACTGTTGTTGAGCGGTTTTGCCGCCGGTCTTTTCAATAGAAAATTTAAGACAATAGTAATGTCTGTACTGGCTGCAGCCGGTTCGATTTTTTGTTTAATTCCTGCGATAGATGTGTTATCAGGTAGCAGGGCACTGAGCAGAACTTTTGAATATAATCAGGTTTTCGGGCAGGTAACTTTTTCTATTGACCATTTAAGTGCATTTTTTATTCTTGTGATTACGATTATGAGTATGCTTTCCGTAATTTATGCAAACGGGTATTTAAAAAATTATCTGGAGTCCAAAAATATTAACTCCCATCTTGTATTTTTCCCGATGTTAATTGCTTCAATGCTTCTGGTTGTAACATGTCAAAATTCGCTGTTGTTTCTGGTGTTCTGGGAAATTATGTCAATAAGTTCATTTTTCCTGGTTATTTTTGACAGTTCGAAAAAGGAAGTTTTGCAGGCGGGTGTTAAATATCTTATATTTATGCATATTTCCGTTATTTTTATAATAATTGCTTTCGCACTGATGTCTATAAAATCCGGAAGTTTTGATTTTGCTTCGTTTAACTCTGTTATGCAAAATAATACTTCTTTTGCAAATATTGTATTTATTCTTGCATTTATCGGATTCGGCACTAAGGCCGGTTTTGTTCCTTTTCATAACTGGCTGCCTGAGGCTCATCCTGCAGCCCCGTCGCATGTGAGTGCTGTTATGTCCGGTGTAATGATTAAGATGGGAATTTACGGAATAATAAGGATGATTATTTTAACGGGTACTCCGTCAAAAATGATTGCTTTCGGAGTTCTGCTGGCTGCTGTTATTTCATCTTTATATGGTGTTTTATATGCAATATCCCAGCACGATTTGAAAAAACTTCTTGCTTATCACAGTATTGAAAATATTGGTATAATAGGAATAGGGCTTGGCGCAGGTATGCTTGGACAGGCTTATTCTAATCCGCTTGCTTCTTTATTGGGGTATTCCGGTGCGATTTTGCATGTGTTAAATCATTCAATATTTAAAGAACTCTTATTTCTTGCTGCCGGAAATATATATTTAAAAACCCGGACAAAAGATATTGAAGTTCTCGGCGGTTTGATAAAAGTTATGCCTGCTACTGCCGTATTATTTTTAATCGGTTCGGCGGCAATATGTGCATTCCCGCCTCTTAACGGTTTTATAAGTGAACTGTTGATTTATCTCGGGTTGTTCAGGACTCTTGAGATTAATCATTTGCCGGTTATGCTGGTTGTATTTTTTGCAATATCCGGACTTGCACTGGTCGGAACTATGGCTATATTATGTTTCAGCAAAGTTTTCGGTGTTGTTTTTCTCGGGATGCCTCGGAGCGAAAAATCAGCAAATGTCACTTCAGACTGCGGTTTGTCTATGACTATTCCGATGGGGATTCTTGCTGTACTTGCTCTTTTGATAGGTGTTTATCCGCAGTTTGTATTTTTTGATATAAAACACATTGTGTATTGTGTTTTCCCTATGGATTTGGTTAATTTAATGCAGGTAAGTATGGTTCCTCTTAATATCATGCAGATAGTTGCTTGTTTTGCCATTCTGTTTATTGCGTTTGTAACAGTCATTGTACTTTTAAAATATTATCTGACTAAAGGGAAAAAAGTTATGCATATTACATGGGGCTGCGGCTATAACAGAGTTAATACAAGAATGCAATATACAGCATCTTCTTATGCCGGCCCGTTTTTATCAATGCTAAAACCTCTATTTAAGAAAATTTTTGACATTGAAAAACCTAAAAACTTGTTCCCGTCGAGTGCGCATTTCCATTTAGAAATAGAAGATATTGAAGAGGCATATATTATAAATCCTCTGTTAAAACTCGATGAGAAATTTTTGACAAAGTTTGAAAGTCTGCAGAGCGGAAATATTCAATCATATCTGAAATACGGTTTAGTATTTTTGTTGGCGGTTATTATTGTTAGTTTGTTGATAGGATAAAGAAAAATGATAATAAAATTACTGGTAAATTTAATAATACTTTTATTTGTTCCGTTTATAATGACAGGACTTATAAATAAGACCAAGGCTTTTTGGGCAGGCAGGAAAGGCGCATCTGTTTTTCAGCCGTTATATGATTTTGTTAAACTTGTCAAAAAAGATTTTGTTGTTAGCAAAACCACATCTGCCGTGTTTAATATTGCTCCGGTTTTTGCGGTTGCTTCGGTTCTTTTTGCAGGATTGTTTGTTCCTCTGGCAACCGGTAATGCTGTTATTATAACTCCGGGAGATGTAGTTATTTTTGCTTATACACTCGGTCTTGGCAAATTTATGATGTTGATTTCCGCAATGGATACGGGAAGCAGTTTCGAAGGAATGGGTGCCTCCAGAGAGGCTTGTTTTTCCGCTATTGTCGAGCCGGCATTTTTTATGCTGATAGCATCTGTTATGGTGCTGACAGGTATTCCTACTTTTTACAGTCTTTACGGAGTTGTTTCAAGTTCAGGTATTTACGGAATTTTAGTTGCAGTTTTTGCGGTTATCATTCTGTTTATTATGCTGCTTACCGAAGGTGCCAGAGTTCCTGTTGATGATCCGGATACTCATTTGGAATTAACAATGATTCATGAAGTTATGCTGCTTGATAATTCGGGGTTGGATCTTGCTTTATTTTCCTGGGCAAACAGTATAAAAGTTCTTTTAATATCTTCTTTGATTGCGTGTCTTATTATTCCGTTTAATATTCCTGTTGTACTGCATATATTATGTTATTTGCTTGTTGCGGGATTTATAGCGGTGGCTGTCGGTACAGTTGAGTCAGGGATGGCAAGAATAAGAATGCCGCATGTTTTTGAATTTATCTTTATTATGAGTTCACTTGCTCTTGTTGTTATATCACTTGTGATGGCAAAGGTTTTTGGAGGTTAACGAAAAATGACAACAGGATTGATAATATTATTCGGATTGACTATGTTATATCTTGCATCAACCAGCAGGATTATTGCACATATAAGAATACTTATAGTTCAAGGTGTTTTGTTATTTTTGATATGTGCGTGTGCCGGCGAGTACGGAAGTTTGTTTAATCTTGCTTTTCTCGCAGCAGAAACTCTTATAGTTAAATCAATTGCTATTCCGTGGTTTTTATGCAGAGTATTGAGGCAGACACATTCAAACAGGGATGCCGGTGCGAATATCCCGCATTTTTACTGTCTTGTGATTTCCAGCATTATTCTGCTTGCAGGATTTTTGATATCAAATTATTTGACATCTGTTAAGATGATTGCTCCTATTTATTTCGGAGTGTCTGCGGCTACAATAATAATAAGTTTGTGGCTGATTACCGTCAAGCATAAAGTTCTTTCCAATGTTATTGAATTTATTACTATGGAGAACGGGATATTTCTTCTTTCTCTGTCAGTTGCCAAAGGAATGCCTATGCTTGTAAATATGGGGCTTTTGCTCGATTTATTTATTGCGGTGTATATTCTGGGTCTGTTTGTGAATGAAATCAACAAAGAATTTAACGGACTTGAAGTTTCTAATTTGTCAGATTTAAAGGATTATGAAAACAATGATTAATATGATTTTACTTTTCCCGCTAGCAGCGTGTATATTGGTTTTACTCATCAGAAACAGATTTTTTAATATCTGGATGGTTAATTTGTATGCCCTTGTGCATATTGCTGCCTCATGTCTGCTTGTCTTTGGAAATGAAAAAACTGCAGGGCTTCCGTATTTTGCGGTAGATAATACAAATGGTATTTTTCTTATTGTGTTATCTGTTGTTTATCTGGCGGCAGCAATATACAATACCGGATTTGTTAAAACTCTTGCCGCACCGGATAGAAGAATAAGTCATTATTCTTGTATGATGATGGTATTTGTACTTGCGATGACTGGTACTATTTTGAGTACGGATCTTGGAGTTTCGTGGGTTTTGATGGAAGCCGCTACTTTATCCAGTGCTTATTTGATATATTTTTACAAGACAAGACATTCAATTGAAGCAGCGTGGAAATATGTTTTTATATGTTCTATCGGTATAGCGATGGCGTTTGTTGGTATAATTTTATTGAATATCTCATCAGGAGATGTTAATTCTTTGAATTTTGCAAAATTATATGAAACTGCTGCAGGATTCGATGTTAAATTTCTAAAATTGGCATTTATATTTATGCTGTTTGGGTTCGGGGCAAAAATGGGGCTTGCTCCGGTGCATTTCTGGCTGCCGGATGCTCATTCAGAATCCCCGTCGCCTGTTTCGGCACTATTATCTGCCGCTATGTTAAATTCAGCGTTTTTAGTTATTGTAAGGGTATTTAAGATACTTGAAATTGCCGATTGTACGACTTATGCAAGAATGATTTTAATGCTTATGGGATTTTTATCATTATTTGTTGCAGCGGTATTTATATTCCATATTAAAAACTATAAAAGAATGCTTGCCTATTCATCAATTGAGAATATGGGAATACTTGCAATAGGGCTTGCTCTTGGCGGGGCTGCGTATTATGCGGTAATACTGCATTTAATCGGGCATTCGCTTGCTAAAACTTCTATGTTTTTAACTTCCGGAAATATTTATTCTCTGTTTGATTCAAAAAGAGTGAAATCTGTCAGCGGACTGCTTTGTGCCGACGGAAAATCCGGATGGCTCTGGATTGTATCTTTTCTTGCAATTTGTGCTTTCCCGACTTCATTATTATTTATAAGCGAATTTCTAATTATAAAAACAATGTTGGCAGATAAGCATTATGTATTATGTGTAGTGTTTGTGCTTCTTTTAACAATTATACTGTACGGGTTAGGCAGAGTGGTTATAAAAATGGCGTTTGGCGAATTAAGTGAAGATAAAGCCTCCGTGATTGAAACAAACAAAACCAAACTTTCAATATGTATGTGGCTGCCGCAGTTTGTACTGCTTGTAATGCTCTTTGTTTTCGGAGTTTATATTCCGGATTGTATAAATGAGATTATAAAAATGGCAGCGGGAACATTTTAAGATAAGGACAACTTTATTATGGCTAGATGGACAAAAGTTAAAAATAATACAAAAATAAATTTATCAGATATTCCTGGAATGGGGATTGAAGAATTAAAAAAACAGATAATCGAAATGAAGATGCGGCCTGTCGGGTTTTTCGGCAAGGATTGGGGCTTTGGATGTGTAAGATTGTTTGTTATACTCGCAGATGATGCAAATAGTGATTTGTATATTTCTTCGGCGATTTTTGGCCCTAATGATAAGTCTTACGAATCTATAACTCAGGATGTTCCGTCTTTTCATATTTTTGAAAGAGAGTTTTATGAACAATTCGGTATAGAACCTCTTAACCATCCGTGGCTGAAACCGGTACGGGTTAATCAGGATGAGTATCAGTTTTTTGAGATGGAAGGAGAAGAAGTCCATCAGGTTGCAGTAGGCCCAATTCATGCCGGAGTTATTGAACCGGGGCACTTCAGGTTTATGTGTAACGGAGAGAAAGTTTATCATCTTGAGATTATGCTCGGATATCAGAATCGCGGGGTTGAGGATATGATGTTAAAAAATCATTCCGGTCAACTTGCTGAATCTATTTGCGGTGATAGTGCCGTTGCTCATTGTATTGCTTATTCACAGGCTATTGAAGTTTTGAAAGGTATTCAAATTTCAAATAAATCACAACTTATCAGAAAAATTGCGCTTGAAATGGAGAGAATGGCAATACATATCGGCGATATGGGTGCGATATCAGGCGATATTGCATATCTTATGGGTGCAGCGGTTTTTGGGGCGACAAGAACTCTTGTTATAAATACAATGCTTGATTTATCAGGCAGCAGGTTCGGGCGAGGGCTGATTACTGTCGGCGGTGTTAATTATGATTTGTCCGATGAGTTTATTGAAAAAGCCATTAAAACTTTTGATAAAGTCGGCAAAGATGTTGACCGGATGGTAAAAACAATGCTTAAAAATTCTACCGTTATGTCAAGACTTGAAAAAACTGGAATTGTGAGTGCAGAAAAAGCAAAGGATATCGGGCTTGTCGGTATGGCAGCAAAAGCCTCCGGTGTAGAGTTGGATACCAGATTTGATTTTCCGGATAAATGGATAAAAGAACTTGATATAGAAAGAGTACCGTTTTGCGGAACCGGTGATGTTTATTCAAGGTTTAAATTGAGGTATAAAGAAGTTAAAGAATCTATTTGTATGATAAAAAAACTTTTTGAAAAATGGAAAGAATATAAGGAAGAACCTCTTGTTGCAGATGGTATCGGCAATAATTACATTCCTGATGCGATGGTTATTTCAACTGTTGAAGGCTGGAGAGGCGAGGTTGTTCATATTGTTATGACCGATATTAATCGTAAAATTTCAAGATATAAAATAAAAGATCCGTCTTTCAATAACTGGTACGGACTTGCTCTTGCCGTACGCAACAATGGAATTTCGGATTTTCCGCTTTGCAATAAGAGTTTTAATTTATCATATTCAGGTAATGATTTATAAGGAATAATAAAATGTTTGATACTTTAAAGACAAGAATTTTTCAAGGAAAACAATATATTAAAGATATTAAAAATGCTTCAATTTCTGAAAGTTTCAGGGGATTTCCTGTTCTGCACAGCAATATGGATACTTCTTCTTGTGAAGGGATTTGTCCGACAAATGCGCTCAATTTAAATCCGCTGTCAATTGATATGGGTAAATGTACTTTTTGCGGAGCCTGTGCAAAAGTATGCAAAGCAGTTGAGTTCTCAAACGGTTATAAACTGGCCTCAACTGACAGAGAAAAACTTGTTGTAACCGCTGGTACTAAATACGAAGATTATATAAAATCAGCCGTTGAAACAAAAAAAGAAATTGTCAAAATTTTTGGCAGGTCATTAAAACTTCGTCAGGTTTCAGCAGGCGGCTGCAACGGATGTGAAATGGAATTAAATGCTTGTTCAAATGTGAATTTTGATATGGGCAGGTTTGGTATTGATTTTGTAGCCTCGCCAAGACATGCAGACGGTATTGTTATAACCGGCCCTATTACAAAAAATATGGCTTATGCTCTTGAAGATTGTTACAAATCTACTCCGGAGCCGAAGATTGTGGTTTTGTGCGGTGCTTGTGCTGTTTCTGGCGGTATTTTCCAGGCTTCTGCCGAATTGAACAGGGAATTTTTGGATAAATATCCTGTTGATTTATATATTCCGGGGTGTCCTGTCCATCCGCTAACCTTTATAAATGCAATATTATCTTATATCAATGATAAAAAATAATATCAATATAAAACAATTAAAAATATCGGCTCTGTTTCAGAAAATATAAATAAATGGATTGCTTTAGACCATAACAGAACTATATATCCTGATTTGATTTCCAGGGTGCAGAATTGTATTTTTCGTCTGAAAGGCTAGGTTGTCAGGTATTCTTTCAGAATTTCAAAAACATCTCCGACAATACCGGTATCTGCAATTTCAAAAATAGGAGCATTTTCATCTTTGTTAATGGCTATAATATGTTCTGCTCCAGTCATTCCTACAGTATGCTGTATTGCTCCGGAAATTCCGCAGGCAATGTATATTTTAGGCGCAACTGTTTTTCCTGTTTGCCCGACTTGAATGCTTGACGGTGCCAGCCCCATTTCTACAGCACCTCTTGAGGCTGCTGTTTTTGCGCCGATTTTATCAGCGAATTTTTTGAGCAGTTCAAAGCCGTCTTTATTTTTCATTCCTTTGCCGCCTGCAACGATTATTTGCGCAGAATCCAATTCATCTATTGTTGAATCAATTGTTTTTTCAAAATTCAGCAGATTATACCTGTCACCTGTAAGGTCAATATTTACCGGACAGTTTATAAATTCTGTCTGTACATACATATCATCAGGTGTAACTTTAAAGACTTTCGGACGGACAGTTGCCATCTGCGGGTATGTTTTACAAAGTATTGTTGCCATTAATTGTCCGCCAAATGTCGGACGGGTTGCCGCAAGTTTCCCGTTTTCGTTTATGTCCAGTCCCGTACAGTCTGCAGTTAAGCCTGTATTGAGGGCACTTGAAACTCTTGGTGCCAAATCACGTCCTTGATTTGTCGCCCCTATAAGTAATATTTCAGGCTTTATCTGTTTGACCAGATTCACCAGTAATTTTGAGTAATACTCATTCGTATAGTTTTTGAAGGCTTCATTTTCAAAGTAATAAACTTTATTTATGCCTCTGTTTTCAAATGCTTCTTTATATTTAAATACAAGATTCGGACGTGTAAATATTACAGCGTTAACTTCTGCTCCGCCTAATTTTGCGGATAATTCTTTTGCCTTTTGCGCAAGTTCAAAAAACACGGTATGGATATATTCATCTCTTGTTAATTGTGCGTATATAAGAATTCCGGAGTTTTCCATATCAGGCATCTCCTATGTTTTCAATTTGTTCTTTCAATAATTTTACGCTGTCTGAGGTGTTTAAATTATATTTTCTTGCGTTATGGCTCGGAATATTTCTAAAAGCACGGCTGACAAAGGTCGGCGAACCTCTTAATCCGACTTTATCCGCACTATATCCGATATCATCGAGCGTGCAGAGTTTAATTTCTTTTTTTGATGCATTGATTATTCCGCCGATTTTTGCCCGCTGCGGTTCGAAGTTTTGCTGTAAAACGCAAATAAGAGCCGGTAATCGGACTTTTACGGTTTCAATTCCGTCCTCCATTTCCCTTGTCAGAGTCAGGTTTTTATCAGTTCCGTGAATAAGGTCTTTTACATAGGTTACCTGCGGAATATCCAAAAAATTTGCTATATTAGGGCCTGTTTGAGCAGTGTCCCCGTCAACGGCAAATTGTCCGCAAATAATAAGGTTAAAGTCAGGCATATATCTTCTGATTGCTCCTGACAAAGTTAAACCCGTAGCATAAGTATCTGCACCTGAAAATTTTTTATCGGAAACAAGAACCGCATTATCGCAGCCGAGAGCCAGAACTTTTCTTAACATTTCTCCTGCCTGTTGAGGCCCCATTGTGAATACGGTAATTTCGGTGTCTTTTATTTCTTTTTTTAGTTTTAGAGCAAATTCTACAGCATAAACATCGTATGGATTTATAATACTCTCAACTCCTTCTCGTTGAATTGTATTATTTTCCGTCCACCTGATATCTGTTGTATCAGGAACTTGTTTTATACATAATGCTATTTTCATATCTTTTTTTATGTTTTATTGGTGCTGTTGTGTTTGTTTTGCTTTTTGTTTTTGATTTGCTGACAGCAAAGCGTTATATGCAATCAAATACATTGCACATTTTTGTACATTAGGCAGATACCAGGCACATTTCTGTTGGCTGCAAACCATATCAATACCAGAGCCAATACTGATTAATGGACATACCGGAATATCATTTTTACCCATTTGTTCTTTCTCCTCTATACTTTCTCTGCTTGTTTTAATAAATTACAATTTTCAGAACGTTTGCGTTCTTGATCTTTATAAATTCTGGTTCTGTTTATAACCTCATCAAAATCTATTTTGTGAGCATCAAAGTCAGGCCCGTCAACACACGCAAATTTCGTTTCCCCTCCTACGGTAACACGGCATGCTCCGCACATTCCTGTTCCATCTACCATAATAGGATTCATGCTTGCTTCTGTGTAGATGCCTTTATCTCTTGTAAGTTCAGCAACTGCTCTCATCATAGGCATAGGTCCGACAGCGATTACATAATCTACCTTTTCTCTATCTATGATTTCCTGCAGAACTGTTGTACCAAAACCTTTTATTCCGTAAGAACCGTCATCTGTCGTCAGATATAACTCGGTTGAGGCTTCTCTCATTTTATCTTCCCAGAATAATAAATCTTTTGTTCTGGCTCCTGCAATCATGTAAACTTTATTTCCGGCTTCTTTTAATGCTTTAGAAATCAGATAGCATGGTGCAGCACCGTATCCGCCTGCAACACATACCGCTGTACCGTAATTTTTTATATGGGTCGGTTTTCCGAGCGGCCCGACAATATCAACGAGTTCATCCCCCACTTCAAGTTGTGCAAGTTTCTTTGTAGAATATCCTACAGCCATAAATACAAGGGTTAATTCCCCTTTTTCTTTGTTAACATCTGCTATAGTCAGAGGCACTCTTTCGCCTTCTTCTTCAACTCTGAAAATGATAAATTGTCCGGCTTGTGCATTTCTTACAACGTAAGGAGCATCTATAGTTATTTCATACTGATTTGGACATATTTCATTTTTTGATAGAATTTTATAACCCATTTTTCTCTCCTTATTTACAACCATATTTGGATTATACAACAAATTTTTAATTTGTGCCACTGTTTAATATCTCCGTTACATTTTATTTATTGTCCGGATTGTTTTGTTTAATCTCCTGCAGTCAAAAGCGGCAGGAATGTTATATCCCTGCCGCTTAAACCTTTCTGTTATCTCTTTTGTTAAGCAAGTAACGCTTCCAGTGTTTTTGCGTTAGATTCTGCTCTTTTTAAACTTAATAAGTATTTCTCAACTGCTAATTCTATAGATTTATCGTTCAGCGAGATGACTTGTTTTTCATCGAGATTATCAAGATAAGATTTTAAGGTAATCATTTCATAATTCTTTTTCATTTTATCATCCCCCTTTTGTTTTTCTTTATTTTCCCTTACATATATATAAAGTATTTTTTGTTTAAAAAATTGCCTGAAAATAGATAATTTTTATATATTTTTTACATTAATTTACATGTAAAGAAAAACTTTTTTCTCCGGATAAATTATCGTAAACTTTCTGGAATCGCCATAGGAATAGGCGCACGGTTTACCGGTTTTTCCTGAGCGGCCTGCGGAACAGGTGCATTCGAAGGTTTTTGCTGTTCGGCAGCCGGAGCAGCTGGTGTTGAAGATTGTTTTTTCTGTACTTCAGGCTGTTTTGGCTCCGGTGTTTCTTTTCGTGGCAGCGGAAGGATTGGTTTTTTCTTCTCTGATGTCGGGAAAACCGGCTGCGGTGTCTTTAGCGGTTCTGTTTTGTTTTCTTCCGGCTCAGTTTGTGTGCCTTCAGGAGTTACCGCTTTACCTTCATTTGAAGGGTTTTCATCATCTGCTATGACTTTAGGTTTTCCGAACATTAAAGCATAATTATCAAGTTTTATTTCCGGATAATCAAAGTCCCGAGGTTCAAGATCTCTTGTTGCAACGGTCATGACATCCTTCCATATTCTTGCAGGAATTGTACCGCCTGTTAAACCTCCCATTTTTTTGTTATTGTCATCTCCGACCCAGACACCTGTTACAATATCAGGTGTGTAGCCTACAAAATAAGCATCTTTATAATCATCTGTCGTACCTGTTTTTCCTGCTGCAGGTTTTCCGATATTGGCTGCCGTTCCGGTACCTGAGAGTATAACGGTTTTCATCATAGCAGTCATTTCTGCTGCTGTTTTTAAACTTAACTGGTGGGAGAATTTTGTTTTACCTGCTCTATATAAAATTCTTCCTCTGGAATCTTCTATTCTTTGAATAGCGTATGGCTCAACGACAAAACCTCCGTTTGCAAATGCTCCGTATGCTCTTACAAATTCAAACAATTTAACCCCGTTTGAACCGAGAGAAATTGTATAGTCATACTGTATAGGCGTTGTAATACCGAGTGCTTTGGCAAGTTGTCTGACAGAGCCGACTCCGACATTTTGAATCATTCTGGCTGCACAAACATTAGATGAAACCATTAATGCTTTGTATATAGGAATTTTTCCTCTGTATCTGTGGCTGTAATTGTGCGGCGACCAGTTTCCTATTGTGACAGGGCTGTCATCAATCTTGTCATTCGGTGTAAATCCTTTTTCCATTGCAACGGCATAAACTATCGGCTTAAATGCAGATCCCGGCGGTCTAATTGCCTGTGTAATTCTGTCGTATTGTGATTCTGCGTAATTTTTGCCTCCTGCATATACAAGAATTCTTCCGTCAAGCGGACTGTACGAAAATACTGCAGCCTGCTGCGAACGATTTGTTAATCCCCATGATTTCATGTTTTTTAATATTGATTCGTTTGCGGCTGCCTGAGCCTTTGAATCCAGTGTTGTAATTACTTTATAGCCGCCATGGATAATATCGGTTTCTTCAAATCCGAGTTTCATCATTTCTTTTACTACATAATCACTGAAATAAGGGGCTTTGTTTGTTGTATATATTGCAGGAACGGAACTCAATTTTACATCCGCTTTTATTGATTTTTCATAAGTTTCTTTGTCAATGTATTTCATTGTCAGCATTCGTTTAAGAACCTGATTTCTTCTTTGAATTGCGAGTTTTTTGCTGTTGTAAGGACTATACACTGAAGGTGCCTGCGGCAGACCTGCAATAAGTGCCAGCTCAGGTAATGTTAACTGGTTTAAGTTTTTATTAAAATATATTTTTGAAGCGGCGGAAACCCCGTATGCACCTGAGCCTAAATACACATTATTGAGGTACATTTCAAGAATTTGATCTTTTGAAATAGTTTTTTCTATTCTTGCCGCAACTTCAAGTTCCGTGATTTTTCTTGTTATTGTCCGTTCGTTTGACAGAAATAATATTCTTGCAAGCTGCTGGGTCAGTGTACTTGCCCCCTGGACTGTATGTCTTGCCAGTACATTCTGGATAGATGAGCGGACAATACCCATAAAGTCGTATCCGTTATGTTTATAGAAGTTTTTATCTTCTGTTGCAATAAGTGCATTTATTAAGTCTTTCGGAACATCTTCAAGATTTACTTTTTCATAAGAATATGCGGTAAAGGTTTTGATGACTTCCCCGTCTGCCGAATAAAATTTTGTTACAATATTCGGTTTGTAATCTTCAAGATTTTCTATAGGAGGAAGCGACGAAAGGTATAAATTAAATGCAACATAACCTGCAAGGAAAAAAGCTGTTCCCGCAAGAACAAATAGTTTTAAATTTGTAAAGAATTTTGATTCGGTTTTTCTTTTTGGTGCAATATTTTCTCTTGCTATATCTCGTGCTGCTCTTTGTCTTTTATACCTATCATAAGAATTTGACATCAGATACTTTCTCCCTAATCTATTGATTTATATATTATAGCACCTCAAACTATATAGCAAGTTGTTAAGAAAACAAGTTTACTATTTACAAAAATCTTTACAAAATCTTTAAATATTAGTGTGTTCGTTTTATAGTTAGAAAGCTTGAGTAAAAACGGAGATATGAAAAATGATGTATAATGTAGCAATAATTGGAGCAGGTCCGGCAGGAATTTTTGCCGCACTTGAGATTATGAAATTGAAACCTGAATGGAAGGTTGTTCTTATTGAAAAAGGGCAAAGAATTGAAAAAAGAAAATGTCCTATCCGTGAAGGTTCTCCAAAATGTGTTAACTGCCGCAGATGCGGTTTGTTGTGCGGCTGGGGCGGTGCAGGTGCGTTTTCTGACGGAAAACTGACACTGACACCTGATGTCGGCGGTCATCTTGTTGACTACTTACCGAGAAAAAATGCGGAAGAATTAATTGATTACGCAGATAAACTGTATTTGAAATACGGTGCAACCGATGAAGTTTTCGGAACTGATATGAAAACTTTTGAAGAAATAGCACATCAGGCTGTGCTTGCGGAATTAAAACTCGTTCATTCTCCTGTTCGTCATCTGGGAACTGAAAGAAGTCTTGATGTCTTGAAAAATATGCAGGATTATCTTGACGAAAGAATTACAATTCTGAACAATGTTACTGCTGAATCTCTTATTGTTGAGTGCGAGCAGGTAAAAGGTATTAAACTTGATAACGGTGAGGTTATTTGTTCTGAATATACAATCATTGCACCGGGAAGAGAAGGTGCGGATTGGCTTACAAAAGAGTTTGCAAAACATAAAATCGGTATGGTTAACAATGCTGTTGATGTCGGAGTTCGTGTAGAACTTCCTGCTCCTGTTTTTGAACCGCTGACTTCAAAATTATACGAATCTAAATTGATATATCACTCTCCGACATTCGGAGATGAGGTCAGAACCTTCTGTATGAATCCGAACGGGGAAGTTGTACAGGAAAATTACAACGGTATTGCAACCGTTAACGGTCACAGTTATGCAAATTATAAGACTCCGAATACAAATTTTGCGCTCCTTGTCAGTGAAAAATTTACAGAACCGTTTAAAGAGCCTATTCAGTATGGCCAGCATATTGCAAGACTTGCAAACATGCTTGGCGGCGGTATTCTTGTTCAAAGATTCGGTGATTTATTAGACGGCCGCCGTTCAACACCTGAAAGAATTAAATCAAGCGTTATCACTCCGACTTTGACCTGTGCGGTGCCGGGAGATTTAAGTCTTGTAATTCCATACAGACAAATGACAAGTATTATCGAAATGCTAAAAGCACTTGATAAAATTGCTCCGGGAACAGCTTCACGTTATACCCTTCTTTATGGTATAGAAGTTAAGTTCTATTCTGCTAGAGTTAAGTTGACAAATCAACTTGAAACAGAAGGAGTTAAAAACCTGTTCACAATCGGTGACGGCGCAGGTGTTACAAGAGGTCTGCTGCAAGCTTCGGCATCAGGCGTATATGTCGCAAGAACAATTTGTGAAAGATAAATTAGTTATATAAATTTGTATGTTAATATCTAAAGGCAGGAATATTATTCCTGCCTCCTTTTTATCTGCTTATTTCAGAATCCTGTGTATTATTCATACAATCTCCGAACTGGCAGTTTGCGTCATACCCTTTTATCTGTTCTTGCGGTCTGGATTCAGTGGTTATATTTGACGGAGTTTGCGGCTGTGTTGTTTCCTGACGCATGTCCATTGTGTTTGTTGGTTTTGTCAGGTTTTTTAAATTGTCGTGAAGTTCCCTTTCCTGAATATTAGTGTTTAATCCGCCGCTTATGTCTGCTTTGCACTCTCCCGGAGTATTTATCGGACAAGCGTTTACATTCGGGTAATTCAGGCATGCTGCCGTTAAAAAAGCTGCCGATAAAATTATTATTTTTTTCATCATTATACATTCTCCTTATATATCTGCATGAATAATATAGATGGTTAGCAAAATTTTTTCATTGGAGAATCGTCTAATTTTTTATTAAAAATATTTATTAACTTCTGATAATTCTTTTTTTAGTTTTCTTTTCTAAATCCTGCAATACTTTCTTAAATGGTATTATCGGCTCCATTTTATACCCGCATGTTTCTGATAGTGTTCCTCCCATAGAAAACAATTCTTCCTGAGGGTATCGTCTGCATATTCCCGGGCGGCGATAGTGTATTTTACATCTCTTTGTTTCTGGATCCAGATGTGTACATTCAAATATCAATCCGAGGTCGTCTTTTCCTATAATTTTTAATCCCGCATAAAAACTATGAATGTATTGCAGTCTGTTAAATTCTTTTTCATCCTGCAGTACGTGTTTGAAATGTTTGACATATATATGTGTACAGCATTGTCCGCATCCCTTGCATTTTCCTGTACGGTAATAATGTTTGCGCAAAATTTTCGACAAAATAAACTTTTTAATCTCCAAAAACATATTTTCATGATAGTACAATAATCAGTTCTTTCTCGAAATTTGTTAAGATTTGTAAATCTTTTTAACATAAGACGCAAATATTAATCTTGAGGAGAATTAAAAAAGATGTAAAAGAAATACAAACCCCTTTAAATAAAATAATAACCTATACAACATATATAACCTATAACAGTTTTAAACTGACATAATACTATAACATAACCAAAATAACCAACCTTGACCTCTAACGAGGTCTTTTTTTTG